>NZ_RCOB01000135.1:0-57376 GCF_004307665.1 Pseudomonas sp. Sample_16 | reverse complement strand
TGTTCATGGGCATTTACATGCGCTACATCCGCCCGGGCCGCATCGGTGAGATCTCGGTCATCGGCGTGCTGTTGCTGCTGGGTTCGATCTGGCTTGGAGGAGAAATCGCCGCTGACCCGGTGTGGGCCAAGGCCTTTACCTTCACTGGCGTGCAAATTACCTGGATGCTGATCGGCTACGGTTTCGTCGCGGCAGTGTTGCCGGTGTGGCTGATCCTGGCGCCGCGTGACTACCTGTCGACCTTCCTCAAAATCGGCACCATCGTTGCCTTGGCCATCGGTATTCTGGTGACCATGCCAGAGCTGAAAATGCCGGCGCTGACCCAGTTCGTCGATGGCACTGGACCGGTGTGGAAGGGCGGCCTGTTCCCGTTCCTGTTCATTACCATCGCCTGTGGCGCGGTATCGGGTTTCCACTCGCTGATTGCTTCCGGCACCACACCGAAACTACTCGATAACGAAGTCAATGCCCGTTACATCGGTTATGGCGGCATGTTGATGGAGTCGTTCGTGGCAATCATGGCGATGGTCGCCGCTTCGGTGATCGAGCCAGGGGTGTACTTCGCCATGAACAGCCCGGCGGCTGTGGTTGGCAGTGATGTCGTGTCCGTGGCGACGGCGGTCAGCAACTGGGGCTTTGCAATTACTCCCGAAGCGCTGCAAGCGGTCGCCCATGACATTGGTGAAACCACCATCCTGGCCCGTGCCGGTGGTGCGCCGACCCTGGCGGTGGGTATCGCGCAGATCCTGCACAGCGTGCTGCCGGGTGAAAACACCATGGCGTTCTGGTACCACTTCGCGATCCTGTTCGAGGCGCTGTTTATCCTCACGGCGGTAGACGCTGGTACCCGTGCCGGTCGTTTCATGCTGCAGGACTTGCTCGGCTCGTTCGTGCCGGCGCTGAAGCGCACCGAATCCTGGACTGCCAACTTGATCGCCACTGCCGGTTGTGTGGCGATGTGGGGCTGGTTGTTGTATCAGGGCGTGATCGACCCATTGGGTGGCATCAACACCTTGTGGCCGCTGTTCGGTATCTCCAACCAGATGCTGGCCGGTATCGCGCTGATGCTCGGCACCGTGGTGCTGATCAAAATGAAACGCCAGCGTTATGTCTGGGTCACCATGTTGCCGGCGGTGTGGCTGCTGATCTGCACCACGACGGCGGGCTTCATCAAGCTGTTCGACGCCAACCCGGCAGTCGGCTTCCTGGCCCTGGCGAAAAAATACAGCGATGCCCTGGCCAACGGCCAGATCCTCGCCCCGGCCAAGGACATCACTCAGATGCAGCACGTGATCTTCAACGCCTACACCAACGCAACGCTGACCGCGCTGTTCCTGTTCGTGGTGTTCAGCATCCTGTTCTATGCGCTCAAGGTCGGCATCGCCGCCTGGGGTAAAAAAGAACGCACGGATAAAGAGTCGCCCTTCCAGGCACTCCCGGATGCGTAATCGAGGATTTGCAGCATGTTCAATGACCTGAGTCGCCTCGGTAAATACCTCGGTCAGGCCGCGCGCCTGATGGTCGGCATGCCCGACTACGACAACTATGTCGAGCACATGCAAACCAAACACCCGGACAAACCGGTAATGAGCTATGAGATGTTCTTCCGCGAACGTCAGGAAGCCCGTTACGGTGGCAAGGGTGGGCCGAAGTGCTGTTGAAGCACCACGCTTAGGTAACACACCACTGTAGGAGCACGGCTTGCCGGCGATAGCGATCTTCAGGACGCCATCGCTGGCAAGCCAGGCTCCTACAGTTTTTTCAGTGTATGGGAGACTTTCCTTTGCTACCCCCTATCCCGGTAACAATCCTCAGCGGGTTCCTCGGCGCCGGTAAAACCACTTTGCTGCGCCACCTGCTGAAAGCCGAGCACGGCCTTAAAATCGCCGTGATCGAAAACGAATTCAGCGACGCCGGTGTCGATACCCAACTGCTGGGTGACGAGCCGGTACAAGTGATGACGCTGTCCAACGGTTGCGTCTGCTGCACCATCCACACCGACCTGACCAAGGCCCTGTACCTGCTGCTCGAGCGTCTCGACGGCGGCGACATCGTATTCGACCGGCTGGTGATCGAATGCACCGGCCTGGCCGACCCGGCGCCGGTGGCGCAAACCTTCTTCATCGATGAAGAATTGCGAGAACGCTATATCCTCGACGGCATCATCACCCTGGTGGACGCGGCACATGCCGAGACCCACCTGACACAGACCATCGCCCAGGCCCAGATCGGCTTCGCCGACCGCTTGCTGGTGAGCAAGCGCGATCTGGTGGACGAGCCGACCTTTAACGCATTGAGCGAACGGCTGACCCGGATCAATCGTCGGGCTCCGATCCGTGTGGTCGATCACGGCAAGATCGACCTGGCCGAAATGCTCGACGTACGTGGTTTCAATCTCAATGCTGACCTTGGCGGTGGCGTGAGTCTGCGTCCGGTAAGCGAGGCGCCCTCCATCGACCGCATTAGCAGCCTTGTGCTGCGTAGCGACAAGCCGCTGGATATCGACAAGCTCAGCGAGTTCATGAACGAGCTGCTGGAGGACCACGGCAAACAACTGCTGCGCTACAAAGGCGTGTTGAACATCGCTGGCGAACCGCGGCGCATGGTGTTTCAGGGCGTGCTGAAGCTTTACGGTTTCGATTGGGACACCCCATGGGCCGAGGGCGAAGCGCGTGAGAGTGTGATTGTGTTTATTGCCGACGATTTACCGGAAGAAAAGATTCGCGAAGGTTTTTCGCGAGTTGTCTCGGATTAAAAAAGTACGGGCAGTAATGGCGGCAGGGACGCCAGTTTAAATAGGTGTTTTATTGAAGGCGTTTGTTTTATTTGCTGTTTGATGGTGCGTGATTTGTTGTGTGTCAGGTTTATGATGGGTTGAAGTTTGTAAGGGTTTGCGTGTCGAGTTCGTTGAGTTCCGGAGCGGTGTAATTATTTTATATTGGCTTTTGAATGTAACGAAATATGCGGTGTCCTGCTTTACATTTTGTTCTAAATTGCGGCTGTACGTGTTGCAGTCAAGTGCTAAAGTCGCCGTCGTCAATTCAGACAAATGTATATCTCAGGAGAAATCCCATGCAAGAGCAAATTATGGATCTGTCGGGCGAGTTGGATGCCGAGTTCGAAGCGTATGCAAGTTCTGGTCAGGCAGATGTCGGAGGGGAAACAATGTGCACTAATGTGTCTTGTGGAACCCTGCAGTGTACTGTTCTAGGCTGCTGCTAACCGATCTCCATGCAGGGCGGGCTCGTCCCGCTCTGCTTGTCTTGGGTGTTTGGCGATGTTGACCGATAATTTGAATATTAAAGAGTTGAAAGCAAAAAATACCGTTCCATCCCCTGAAACACTGCGCAAGACAATAGAACTGCTGCACACGGATGACAAGGCTGTACTGCGTTACTTTGGAGTTGATCGACAAGCGCTTATAAAGAATTTGGCTTATTATTCATCGGATGCGTATCGGGGAAGTTGCTGTTTTATTCCGCTGCTTAATGAAAGAGTTGACGATCTTGCCTCGTTGCCTTTCGAAGCGCATGACAGTGATAGCGAAGGGTTTGGTTTTTTTCATGCTTGTTGGTATGTTTATCTGAAACATGTTTTCAAAAGTGACCAAAAATATACGCAAGCTTGTGAATGGATTTGAATGGATTAATGTCGAAGCCTTCTTGCTCAGCGCTCGCGCAAGTATCATTTCGAATATCAGATACTTGGCCGAAAAATCGCTTGTTCACCAATTGAACAGCCGGATCGCCGAGAGCCCCGAACTGGATCTACAGGCATTCAACCGAGAGTTCTCAGAAGGCGCCTTAGTGCCGTTCCTGGCTGCCTACCCGGTTTTGACCGATCTGTTGTTTCAGCGAATAGACGACACTGTGGCTTATCTTTACAAGGTCATCGATCACTTCAGCCAGGATATCGAACGACTCGTAGCGGCCTTCCCGCTTTCCGACCGACGCATCGACTCCATCGTCCTTGGGCTGGGCGACTTCCACTCCAATGGTGAAACAGTCTGCTTCGTTCAGGTCGGCGACCGATCACTGGTGTACAAACCCCGCAGCAACCGGGAAGCGTTGTTTTACGGGGCATTGCTTGAGCAATTGCGTGCGAGCAGCGGTAATGCGTGCTTTGACGTTTATGCCCCGGTCATGGTGTCGCATGACGATCATTGCTGGATTGAAAAAATCGAAAACCGGGAATGCGAAAACGTAGGCGATCTGGATATTTTTTTTCAGCGTCTGGGCGCCCAGGTTGCAGTGATCCACGCCTTGAACGGCATCGACTTTCACTACGAAAACATCATTGCCTGCGGCAGCAGTCCGGTCATGATCGATCTGGAGTGTTTGTTCACCCCGTCCATGATTGATTTGAGAACGCCATTGGCGCACAGCCGCGCCCTGTTCAAAACGATCAAGCTCAATGGGCAATCCGTTTTTTCAAGTGGCTTCGTGCCTTACACCCCGGATTCAGACAATGATTACAGCGGTCTTAGCCGCCAGCAGCACTTCACGGGGAAGAGAAAACAGCTGGTTCGCGAGCAACGCTTTTATCGATTGAAATCCGTTGAATTCGACAGTCGGCCGGTCATCCGGCACTTGCCGGTTTTCGCTGGCACGACGCATTCGGTCGCTGATCACCAGGCCGCATTTTTTCTGGGTTTCGAGCGCGCCTACGATGAATTGATGAACACTCGGGAAGCCGTGCTTGAGCTGCTCGCGCAACATGCCGCCTCACTGAAGACTCGGGTCCTGATGAAAAATACGCAGCGCTATGCGGATTTCATCGCGATAATGCTTCATCCGCGTTTTACTCAGTGTCGCGTTCAACAGGAGTTGTTGCTGGCGACCCTGTGGTCAGACTTGCCTGAGACACTCAACGATTATGAGATACCTCGGCATGAAATCAGGGATCTGAAAAAAACCGACGTCCCTTGTTTCACCTTGCCATTGTTATCCAGCCACTTGATCAATGCCCATGGCGAGACTGTTGCTTCCCTGGCGATCGAGAACTCGTTCGACAGTTGCCGCCGCAAGCTGGAGAGTTTCTCGTCAAGCGATAAAGCCTTTCAGAGGCATGTATTGCAGATGTGCCTGTTTCCCGTGGCAAGCGAAGCCTTGCCTATGAACCGCGAACATCAACTTAACGTCGTGCCAGACCTGAGTTCGGCGCAGTATGTGCGTTGTGCGATGAAGATTGCTGAGGCCATCGCAAAGGTGCGTATTGACGGTGAGCAAGGGGATGCAGTCTGGAGGTTCATGGATACGCACCCTCGTACAAGCCGCCATTTCATTTCACCCATGGGCTGCGGTGTATACAACGGCATGGGCGGCCTGGCGATTTTCTACTTGAGCCTGTACCGGATCACCGGTGAATTGCCTTATCTGGAGGATGCCGAACGCATTCTGTGCTCCATGGCCCTGTCCCACGGGCACTTCGCCAGTGAACTGACAGTCAGTGCCTATTTCGGCCTGTCCTCCTACTTATACGTGTTGGTCAATTATCGACTCATGACTGGTCGTCTGACGTACGAGACAAAGGTCGATGAATTGCTGGGCAAACTGGCAGATATCCCGAGCACAACCGATGAGTTCGATTTCATTCATGGCTGGTGCGGGGCGGTGACTGTACTGGTGAACCTTTATCAGCTTGAACAGCGTGAGACATTGCTCCCCCTGATCGAACGTTTCTCGCAATCGATCCAATCGGCAGTGACGCTGGATAACGGAGTGTTGTTGTTAAAAAACACGGGCAAGCCGCTGTGGACAGGTTTTTCCCATGGTATTTCCGGTGTTCTGTACGCATTGGGCAAGGTGTGGGACGTGACTCGCGATCCGCTGTTGGCTCAGTTGATCGCACAGTACGTACGGGCTGAAAATCGCCTCACTGTCGAGGGGTACTGGCTTGATTTACGTGAAAACGCGAAGTCTTCGTCCACCATCAAGTGGTGTCATGGCGACGCGGGTATTCTGATTGCCCGGCGTTGGTTGATACGTACGATGGGCGGCACGCTGGATGGCGACACCCGGGATTTGCTCGAACAAGACGCCGAGCGTTGTGAGCGCCACCTTTGGGAACAGGGGCTGGGTTCGGGCTACAGTTTGTGTCACGGCGATTTCGGCAATCTCATGTGCTTGCTGAGCGAGTACCGTGACACGGGCAACGCACCGGGCATTGCCAGGGTCATGGGGGCGCTCTCTCAGGTGCTCCATAACTTCCTTGATGAAGACTTCTTGGGGGAGGGCAGTGTCCCGGACCTGGGGCTGATGCTGGGGATTACGGGTGTCGGTCAGGCCCTGCTGAATGCGGTAGAAGGCGGTTTACCTGATGTGTTATCCATGAAGTTCGCGCAGCCGACAGTCGAGCCTTGAGCGCAAAGGCGTCAGGATCAGCTTGATAAAGAGCGGCGCTGACCAGGTTGATTTGTCGACGAAAAAAAACCGGCCAGTTTCCTGGCCGGTTTTTCAACTGCGGTTCAGCAACGCTGATTAAGCGCCGTACACCGGCAGCTTCTTGCAGATGGCCTTGACCTTCTCACGAACGGCGTCGATCACCGCTTCGTTGGAAAGATCTGCCAGGATGTCGCAGATCCAGCCGGCCAGTTCCTTGCACTCTGCT
Organism: Pseudomonas sp. Sample_16; assembly: GCF_004307665.1. Taxonomy (NCBI): domain Bacteria; kingdom Pseudomonadati; phylum Pseudomonadota; class Gammaproteobacteria; order Pseudomonadales; family Pseudomonadaceae; genus Pseudomonas; species Pseudomonas sp. Sample_16. Next base: position 50,767 of record NZ_RCOB01000135.1, on the reverse strand, counting down.
TCCTTGAAGCCGCGAGTGGTCACTGCCGGAGTGCCGAAGCGCAGGCCGGAGGTGACGAACGGGGAGCGTGGGTCGTTTGGCACGGAGTTCTTGTTCACGGTGATGAACGCTTTGCCCAGCGCGGCGTCGGCGTCTTTACCGGAGATTTCCTGCTTGATCAGCGACAGCAGGAACAGGTGGTTTTCAGTACCGCCGGAAACCACGTCGAAACCGCGCTCGATGAACACGCTGGCCATGGCCTTGGCGTTCTTCACCACTTGTTGCTGGTAAGCCTTGAACTCAGGCTGCAGCGCTTCCTTGAAGCAGATTGCCTTGGCAGCGATCACATGCTCCAGCGGGCCGCCCTGGGCGCCCGGGAATACGGCGGAGTTCAGCTTCTTCTCGATGTCGGCGTTGGCGCGAGCCAGGATCAGGCCGCCACGTGGACCACGCAGGGTCTTGTGGGTGGTGGTGGTCACGACGTCAGCGAATGGAACCGGGTTCGGGTAGACGCCCGCGGCAACCAGACCGGCCACGTGGGCCATGTCGACGAACAGGTAGGCACCCACTTTGTCGGCGATTGCACGGAAGCGCGGGAAGTCGAGGATCTGCGAGTAGGCAGAGAAACCGGCCACGATCATTTTCGGCTTGTGCTCGACTGCCAGGCGCTCGACTTCGTCGTAGTCGATCAGGCCGTTGGCATCGATGCCGTACTGGATGGCGTTGTACAGCTTGCCCGAAGACGAAACGCTGGCACCGTGGGTCAAGTGACCGCCGTGGGCCAGGCTCATGCCCAGGATGGTGTCACCGGCCGACAGCAGCGCCAGGTAGACAGCGGCGTTGGCTTGCGAGCCGGCGTGCGGTTGAACGTTGGCGTAATCGGCGCCGAACAGTTCTTTGGCGCGGTCGATGGCCAGTTGCTCGACGACGTCGACGTACTCGCAACCACCGTAGTAGCGCTTGCCTGGGTAGCCTTCGGCGTACTTGTTGGTCAGCACCGAGCCTTGAGCTTCCATCACCGCAGGGCTGGTGTAGTTTTCCGAAGCGATCAGCTCAATGTGCTCTTCCTGGCGCTGAGCTTCTTGCTCCATGGCGGCAAAGAGATCGGCGTCGTACTTGGCAATAGTCAAATCACGGCTGAACATGGCGGTCCTCAAGGATCGGGGGCGGAAAAGGGGGGCATTCTAACCCAATGGGTTTTAGATGGCATATGAAACGGCATCATGTCGCAGACAAGTGGGCTTCATGACCGGATATGCGGCACCTGTGCCGGCCCCATCGCTGGCAAGCCATGATCGTTTGATCGTTCCCACGCTCTGCGTGGGAACGCCTCACTGGACGCTCTGCGTCCGCTTCGCATGTGACGCGGAGCGTCACGGGCTGCATTCCCACGCGGAGCGTGGGAACGATCAATTCACGACCGACACGGACATTGTGGGAGCTGGCTTGCCAGCGATGAGGCCCGGCTGTTTCACCACAACGTCTCAGTCGAACATGAACAGCGCATCATTGCTGAACTGCACTTCAAACTGCCCGGCCGGCATCGGGCGGCCGAACAGGTAGCCTTGAACCTCGTCGCAACCGTGCTCCCTGAGGAAATCCAGCTGCTCATGGGTTTCCACGCCCTCGGCGATCACCGCCAGGTTGAGGCTGTGGGCCATGGCGATGATCGCGCGGGCAATCTGCGCGTCCTGTTCGCCGGATGGCAGGCCGTCGACGAAGGTGCGGTCGATTTTCAGCACGTCGATCGGGAACTGCTTGAGGTAGTTGAGCGATGAATAACCGGTGCCGAAGTCATCGACAGCAATGCTCAGGCCAAGATTTTTCAGGCCGTCGAGAATCTGCATCGCCTCACTGACTTCTCGCATCAGGATACTTTCGGTCAGCTCCAGTTCCAGGCACGCCGGCGGCAAGCCGGTTTCCTTGAGAATGGTGGCGATCCGCATGCCGAGTTGGCCGTCGGAGAATTGCCGCGCGGAAATGTTCACCGACACCTTCGGCACGCGCAATCTGGCCTGATGCCAGGTCTTGAGTTGACGGCAGGCTTCACTGATCACCCAGTCACCCACATCCACCACCAGGCCGAGTTCTTCCAGTACCGGAATGAAGTCCCCTGGCGGTACCAGGCCACGGCGCGGATGGCGCCAGCGCAGCAGGGCCTCGGCGCCGGTCAAACGTTTGCCGTCGCCGCTGAATTGCGGCTGGTAATACAGCACGAATTCATTCTGCTCCAGAGCGTGGCGCAGGTCGCTTTCCAGCTCCAGGCGCTCAAGGGCGCTGGCGTTCATGTCCGCCTGATAGAACTGGAAGTTGTTCTTGCCGCGTTCCTTGGCGTGGTACATCGCCGTGTCGGCGTTCTTCATCAGCTGGCTGAGTTCGTTGCCGTCCTGCGGGCTCAGGGCGATGCCAATACTGGCGGTGACGAAGAATTCGCGGCCTTCGAGCACGAAGGGTTTTACCAGGCTGGCGAGAATCTGTTCCGCTACGTGAATGGCCCGGTTCAAGGCAATTTCACGATTGGCGCGCGGTTGCAGGAGCAGGGTGAACTCATCACCGCCCATGCGCGCCACGGTGTCGTCATCGTCGACGCAACCGAGCAGGCGCGTCGCCATTTCCTTGAGCATGCGGTCGCCGGCGGCGTGGCCCAGGGAATCGTTGATCGGTTTGAAACGGTCCAGGTCGAGGAACATCAGCACCACCCAGGACTTCTGACGTTCGGCCGCTTGCAGCGCCGTGTGCAAGCGGTCCTGGAACAGCGTGCGGTTAGGCAGGTGCGTCAGTGCATCGTAATAAGCGAGGCGATGAATCCGCTGCTCGCTGGCCTTGCGCTCGCTGATGTCGCTGAAGAAGCACACGTAACTGGCGAGGTCGCCTTCGTCGTCCAGCACAGCGGTGATGCCAACCCACGCCGGATAATGCTCACCGTTGCGGCGCCGCAACCAGACTTCGCCTTCCCAGGTGCTGTGCTGATTGAGTTGCATGAGCACATAACGCAGGTGAGCTTCCTGCTGCTCGTCGACGGTCAGCATGTTCGGCAACTGGTCGAGTACTTGTTCCACGGCATAGCCACTGACACGGCTGAAGGCTTCGTTGGCCTGGACGATGTAGCCGGCCGGGTCAGTGATCAGGATCGCCGAGGTCGAATGCTCGAAAACCGTAGCGGCCATGCGCAGGTCCTTTTCGGCGCGACGTTGCTGACTGATATCACGTCCGACACCGAGCACGCCTTCGAAGGCGCCGTGCTCGTCCCAGACCAGCACCAGGCGCAACTCGATCGGGATCTTGCGACCGTCTGCGCGCAGGCAGTCAAACAGGAACAGTTGGGTCTGCACCTGGTTGCGCAACAGTGCCAACTGGTCGGGCTGGTCCAGGGCTTTGCCGACCCGTTCCATCAGGCTGTAGATACCGGTCAGTTGGTGAGGGTTGGCAATGGTCGATTGCCAGCCATTCTGGAAAATCCACTCGGCGTCGTAGCCGAGTACGGCTTGCACCGACGGGCTGACATAATTGAGGGCCATGCGGCTGTCGGTGGAGAAAATCACATCGCTGATGCTTTCCGCGAGCATCCGGTAACGCTGCTCGCTGTCGCGCAGGGACTCGCTGGCTTCGATCTGTTCGGTGACGTCCTTGGCCACGCCGATGATGCGCGTCACCTGGTCATGCTTGTCCCGCGCCAGGGCCTGTTCACGAATGTCGAAGCGCCGCCATTCACCGTCGCGGTGACGAAAGCGCAATTGGCATTGCAACAGTTGGCTGTAACCACCCAGGCGCTGGCTCTGGCGTGAACGGTGGTAGAAGTCGGCATCGTCGGGATGCAGGAGGATCTCCCAGAAATACTCGCCCATCTGCTGCAGTTCAGCGCGGTTGTAGCCCAGCGTCTGGCCCAGATGGTGATTGCTGAAGATCATCCGCTGGCTGATCACGTCCTGCACGTACAAGTGATCGGGCACGGTACGCACCACATCCGACCAGAACCCTTCGCGCTCTTGCAAAGACAGCTCGATGAGTTTGCGGCTGGTGATGTCGGTGATGCTCAGGATTACCGCTTTATAGTCGGCCAGGTCTTGCGGCAGGCGCAGCACCAGCCACAGGTGCTGATCGCGGCCTGTGGCGTCCTGCAGTTTGATCTCCAGTTCCAGCTGCTCCTGCCGGTTGAGGAGCGCTTCGAGCACCTTATTACCGATGGCACTGCCGTCCAGCGGGTTGCCGTCTATCAGCAAGTCCCAGGCCTGTTGGGTGGTGTTGACATTGAGCAGTTGCAGGGCCACCTGGTTGACCTCGGTAATCCGCAGTTCTTGCAGCAATTGCCGACGTTGTTCCGGATCGGCAAGCCAGGTATGCAGTTGCTCGTTACTGTGCAATCGGGCTTTGTCGAATACGTTCTTGAGGCTGGCCACATCGAGCACGCACAGCGCAACACCGGTGCCCTCGAAAATCTCCTGATAGCGGCGCCGGCCTTCATGTAATTGGCGCTGGCGGCGGCGCATGTTCAGTAGAACGATGAACGGCAGCATCGAGAAGGCCAGCCCCAGCAGGCATTTGCCGATAAAGGCGGGCAGCAGTTCTTCGAGCACGCGGTGGCGATCGAACAGGCCGCGCAGTTGCCAGTCGCTGCTGCTCAGGGGAACCGTCAGCACACTGTTGGTCAGGTCGTCCTGGGTCAGCGTGCCTGGATTGACCAGCGGCAGTGATTCATCACGACTGATGATTTGGTGATTGAAGCGGTTTTCCACCAGCCACAATGGCCGGTCACCCGCTTCATTGAGCTTGGTCAAGGTCGTGAAAAACGTTGGTTTCAGGCGCAGGGCCCAATAGCCGCGGGTACTGCCGCTGGCTTGATGCAGCAACAGGTGCACCACCGAGCCATCGATGGCATTGCTGAAGTAATGAGGCTGGGCACGACTGCGCCGGACCAGCTCGGCCAGATAGTCGGCATCTTCGCTGTTGCTGGCGCTGTCATTCAGGATCCTGCCCGAGGGGCTCAGCAAGGCAAGGCTGATCAGATCGGGCAGGGACTTTTGCAGCTTGCGCAGCAACTCCTGCTGTTCGTCGGCTGTTTGCGGCTGTTCGACAATCGGCAGCAGATTGAGGGCGATCCGCGCGTTGAGCGCCATGTTCAGACTGACTTGCGCTGCCAGGTCAGCGGTGTAGTCGATGGTGTACTGGCGCTGGGTTTTCTGGGTTTCGCGCAACTGATCCAGGAGCTGCCAGAACATCAGGGCGAGCAGCATCAGCACCAGTGTCGCGAGCGCGCCTTTGAGGGTGCCGCGCAGGGGCGAGCCGGGCGCCGCAGTGGGGGCACTGGTGATCAGGGACGAAGGGACGTTGGACAAACTTTAATCCTGCGGTTTGGCTGGACTGGCGCGACGTGCACTATAAGCCGGACGCCCGAAGGGCGGCTAGCATGCCTTGAGTTGTGGCAAAGTGCCAGCCCCGTTCGGCTGGACGGCCACCTGTCATTCAGGTAGCTTTGCCGGTTACGCGGGAGCGTTCCAGCTCCTAGAATCAGACTTCTTTCAGCGCGCACGCATTGCCCTCGACAAGCGTAGAACGCGCACGGTCTGGCCCGGGCATCGCCTGCGCTCCAATTATTCATAGTCACTGACCCAAGGTTCTCCATGGCTCAATACGTATTCACCATGCATCGGCTGGGTAAAGTTGTTCCGCCGAAGCGGGAAATCCTGAAAAACATCTCGTTGTCGTTCTTCCCGGGCGCCAAGATCGGCGTACTCGGCTTAAACGGCTCGGGTAAATCCACGCTGCTGAAAATCATGGCCGGCGTCGACACTGAATTCGACGGCGAAGCGCGTCCGATGCCGGACCTGAATATCGGTTATCTGCCGCAAGAGCCACAACTTGATCCGACCAAGACCGTGCGTGAAGTGGTCGAGGAAGCGGTCAGCGTGATCAAGGACGCCCAGGCGCGCCTGGACGAGGTCTATGCGGCCTACGCCGATCCGGATGCCGACTTCGACAAACTGGCCGCTGAACAGGCCAAGCTCGAAGCGATCCTGCAGGCCAGCGACGGCCACAACCTCGAGCGTCAGCTGGAAGTCGCCGCCGATGCGCTGCGTCTGCCGGCCTGGGATGCCAAGGTCGAACACCTCTCCGGTGGTGAAAAGCGCCGTGTGGCCCTGTGCCGTCTGCTGCTGTCCGCGCCGGACATGCTGTTGCTCGACGAACCGACCAACCACCTGGATGCCGATTCCGTCGCCTGGCTGGAGCACTTCCTGCACGACTTCCCGGGCACCGTGGTCGCGATCACGCACGACCGTTACTTCCTCGACAACGTCGCGGGCTGGATCCTGGAACTCGACCGCGGCGCGGGCATTCCTTATGAGGGCAACTATTCGGGTTGGCTGGAAGCCAAGTCCGATCGTCTGGCCCAGGAATCCAAGCAGCAGTCGGCTCACGAAAAAGCCATGAAGGAAGAACTGGAGTGGGTGCGCAAAGGCGCCAAGGCCCGCCAGTCGAAATCCAAGGCTCGTCTGCAACGCTTCGAAGAAATGCAATCGCAGGAATTCCAGAAGCGCAGCGAAACCAACGAGATCTACATCCCGGCCGGTCCACGCCTGGGCGACAAGGTCATCGAGTTCAAGAACGTTACCAAGGGTTATGGCGATCGCGTGCTGATCGACAACCTGTCGTTCTCCATGCCTAAAGGCGCCATCGTTGGCGTGATCGGCGGTAACGGTGCTGGTAAATCCACCCTGTTCCGCATGCTGATGGGCAAGGAAACTCCGGATTCGGGCAGCATCGAAGTCGGTGAAACCGTGCAACTGGCTTGTGTCGACCAGAGCCGCGAAGACCTGGACGGCAGCAAGACCGTCTTCCAGCAGATCTCCGACGGTTCCGACCAGATCCGCATCGGCAATTACGAGATCCCGTCGCGCACCTACGTCGGTCGCTTCAACTTCAAGGGCGGCGATCAGCAGAAGTTCGTCAAGGACCTGTCCGGTGGTGAGCGCGGTCGCTTGCACCTGGCGCTGACCCTGAAGGAGGGCGGCAACGTCCTGCTGCTCGACGAACCGTCCAACGACCTCGACGTTGAAACCCTGCGTTCCCTGGAAGAAGCCCTGCTGGACTTCCCGGGCGCCGCCATTGTGATCTCTCACGATCGCTGGTTCCTGGACCGCGTCGCGACGCACATCCTGGCGTACGAAGACGATTCCCAAGCGGTGTTCTTCGAAGGCAACTACACCGAGTACGAAGCCGACCGTAAAAAGCGTCTCGGCGAAGCGGCTGCCCAGCCGCATCGTGTACGGCACAAGAAACTGGCCTGATTGGGTTGGTTGCATAAAGAGCGGAGCCTTCGGGCTCCGTTTTTTTTTGCCCGGTTTTTTTCAGGAATACTGCGGTGAATTCATCGCTGGCAAGCCAGCTCCCACAGGATTTTTGTCATGCCCGGAAATGTAGTCACCGCTGACACTGTGGGAGCTGGCTTGCCAGCGATGGCGATATAACTGTTGGTGCATAATTTGAGTCTGATCTCACCATTGAAGTGCAAAATAGGGCTAAAAACCGGTCTGATTTATATCCTGTGCACCATTTAATTTCATAGAAGCGACATTCTGCTCTGTTCCTGTGCGCGATCCGTTTGTTAAAGTCCGGCGCAATCTCTCCCAACGACAATAAATTTGCCGAGACTCTTCATGATCGAATCCGTCGAATCTTTCCTGGCGCGCCTGAAAAAACGCGACCCGGATCAACCCGAATTTCACCAGGCTGTCGAAGAAGTCCTGCGCAGCCTGTGGCCGTTTCTCGAAGCCAATCCGCACTACCTGACCTCGGGCATTCTGGAACGCATCTGTGAACCGGAGCGGGCAGTCGTGTTTCGGGTTTCCTGGGTCGATGATCATGGCAAGGTGCAGGTCAACCGTGGCTTCCGCATCCAGATGAACAGTGCCATCGGTCCGTACAAGGGCGGTTTGCGCTTCCATCCTTCGGTTAACCTCGGCGTGCTGAAATTCCTCGCCTTCGAGCAGACCTTCAAGAACTCGCTGACGTCGCTGCCCATGGGCGGTGGCAAGGGCGGTTCGGACTTCGACCCCAAAGGCAAAAGCGATGCCGAAGTCATGCGCTTCTGCCAGGCCTTCATGAGCGAGCTGTACCGGCACATCGGCGCCGACGTTGACGTGCCGGCCGGAGACATCGGCGTCGGTGCCCGCGAGATCGGTTTCCTGTTCGGTCAGTACAAGCGTTTGAGCAACCAGTTCACCAGCGTGCTGACCGGTAAAGGTCCAAGCTACGGCGGCAGCCTGATCCGCCCGGAAGCGACGGGTTTCGGTTGCGTGTACTTTGCCGAGGAAATGCTCAAGCGTCGCGAGCAAACCGTCGAGGGCAAGCGTGTGGCGATTTCCGGTTCCGGCAACGTCGCCCAATACGCTGCGCGCAAGGTCATGGACCTGGGGGGCAAGGTGATCTCGCTGTCGGATTCCGAAGGCACGCTGTACTGCGAAAGCGGTTTGACCGAAGAGCAATGGAGCGCGGTGCTGGAGCTGAAAAACGTCCAGCGCGGGCGCATCAGCGAATTGGCCGGCCGTTTTGGTCTTGAGTTCCTTGCCGGGCAACACCCGTGGGGGCTGAGGTGCGATATCGCGCTGCCTTGCGCCACGCAAAACGAACTGGATGCCGAGGCGGCTCGCGCTCTGCTGCGTAATGGCTGCATCTGCGTGGCCGAGGGAGCGAATATGCCGACCACGCTGGAAGCGGTGGACCTGTTCATCGAGGCGGGGATCCTGTTCGCCCCGGGCAAGGCGTCCAATGCCGGTGGCGTTGCCGTCAGCGGTCTGGAGATGTCGCAGAACGCCATGCGTCTGCTGTGGACCGGCGGTGAGGTGGACAGCAAGCTGCACGCGATCATGCAGTCGATCCACCACGCCTGTGTGCATTACGGCGAAGAGAACGGTCAGGTCAATTACGTCAAGGGCGCGAACATCGCCGGCTTCGTCAAAGTCGCCGATGCGATGCTTGCTCAGGGTGTGGTTTAAGCCGGTTCGATGCGGATCACTGCGATCACTTGATCACCGGCCGGACGTTGCCACAACACCTCGTCACCGAGTTGTGCGCCCAGCAACGCCCGACCCAGTGGCGAGCCCCAATTGATCAGGCCATGGGCAGCATCGGCCTGATCTTCGCCCACCAATTGCACCCGGTGTTCGCTGTCATGCTCATCGGCGTAGGTCACCCAGCTGCCGATCTGCACTTTTTCGGTTGAAGTGGCGACAGCTGCAACCTGTGCGCTGCTCAATCGCTGCTTGAAGTAGCGCAGGTCCCGTTCGAGGTCGACCAGGCGTTGTTTGTCGGTCTGGTCGATCCTGGCCGATTGTTCGGCATGCAGCGCTTGCAGCTCGGCGACTTTTTCCTGCAACAACTTCAACCCTTGCGGCGTGACGTAGTTGGGTTGCGCACTGACCTGCCGTTCAACTGGCTGATCGGCTTGCGCGGCGGCGTTATCTTCATTGACGAAGGCGCGACTCATGGTTTTCTCCCGTTATAGGGTTTGGGCCATGGTTGCTGGCATTTGGTTTCTTTGAATGTCTGAAAGCGACTCAAATCAGTAGTGATACCACTTCACCTCAAGCATCACTTCGTTCTCCGGCGAAGCCAGGTGGCTGAATTCGCGCTGGGCGCTCAGGCGCAGGCCCAGGTTGCGCGATAGCTCCCATTGCTGGTTCAAGCTGATGGAGCGGCGCACTTCGCCATTGGTGAAGAAATCGCCCCTGGTCTCAAGGCTCAAGTTACCCAGCGGGTTTTTCCAGAGCAGGCCGGTGTTGAAACCTGCTGCCGGAGAAATGAATTCGGCGAAGTCATTGTTGTGCTCCACCCGCACAGTGCCCAAGGCAAAGCCGAGCATGTCGTCGGCCAGTTGCCAGGTGCCGCCGCCACCGCCATTGACGTGGCTGACCAGGGTTTCATCGTCATGCTTGCCCGGCACCCGTTCCAGGCCTCCGGTCACCTGCCACGACAGCGGTTGCAGCAACTCGTTGCGCGGGGTCAGGGAGCGGATGGTCGCCAGGTCCAGTTGCTGCACCTGCCAATCATTGCCTTCGTATTGGCGCAGCTTCAGTTGCAGGATTTCGATCTGCGCGCCAAGGGGGAAGCTTTCCGAGTTGTCGTTGAGGTCGTGATAGGCCATGCGCAAACCGTATTCGCCAAAGGCGCGGTCGCCACGGGTACCTAGACCGGCCTGCCATGTGCGGGATTCATGACCATCCTCTGGCAGGCCGGGTTGCGGAATGTCCAGTTCCGGTGCCGGGTTCTGGTTGATCGCCCGCAGCAGTTCGAAGCTGCGCTGTGCCCGCTGCGGATCGCGTTCCTGGCCGTTGGCGCGATAGCGTTCAAGACGATAGGCCGCGTCGATGATCAGTGCCTGGCGCGCGCGAGGCTGGGCCTTGAACGCCGGGGTTTGCAGTTGCTTCTGGTCGGCGCTTACGGTCAGCACCCATTGTTGTTCTTCATCGGACAACGGCTCGGCGCGGCTCAACAACTCCCGTTCGCGGGATGGACGATACTCGATCGACTCGACCAGCCCTGCGTCTTTCACCGCTTTGACGGTGTCGGTGGGAATGGCGGTCAGCGGGAATTGTTCGGTCAGGCGCAGGCTCGGGCGGGCCACTTGCAACAGTTCCAGCAGGCGATAGGAGCAGTTTTCGTCGAAGAAGAAGTAGTCGAACTTGATCTGCTTCAACTCCCAGACATGCTCGACCATGCGCGCGGTTTCCTGCTGGGTCAGGTTGAGCCGGTATTCCCACAGGTCGCGGTTTTCCAGGCTGCGGTATTCCGAGAGTTTTTCCTGATACGGCACCAGGGCAAACAACCCCGGGTAACCGCCCATCAAGCCTTTCCAGGCATAGAGAATGCTGTTGTCCGAACCTTCGATGTACGCACCGAAGTTGATTGCGTAGCTGAGCAGCGAAGTTTTGTCGCTTTGCACATCCGCCTGATCGATACGCAGCAGGGTGTGGCCGAACATCGAGGAAGGGCTGTTCAAATACGCCGCGGGGAAGATCATTACCGCGCTGTGGGGCGAGACATCCTTGAACCATTGCTTGAATTCGGCGCAGTCCAGGACTGGCAGATCTGTCAGGTTGAGCTGTGCTTTGAGCCAACGGGTGCGCGCCGGATAAACGCATTGAGCGTGCTGCTCGCCCGCGCTGGCGGGCGCGTACAGCGCTTGCACGGTGGCCGCCAGTTCACGGTCCGGGTGTGCGTTGCCATCGGCGGCAAGGAAGAACTTCGGATCGCTGACATAGCTGCGCCAGCCGCCGAGCTTGGCGGTTTCGTAATGGCCCAGTGAAATCCAGAAAGGGTCGTTGGCCAGTTGCTGCAAACGTTGATTGTCGATAACGGGCGCGGCGGACAGCGGGGCGCAGACACAGAGCGCCAGCCAGGCAAGGCGTTTGAGCATAGTCGGCAACTTAAACAGGAAAAAACAAAGACCCCGAAGAAGGGCAGGTCGAAAAAATAAAAGCCCGCTCTCCGAAGAGAAACGGGCTGATCGAGCTTAAGCCTGAGTAGCGTACTTGGCCAGACGAGGATCGCTCTTCAGCACGGCCAGGGTGTTGGTATGCACATCTTCTGCAGTCACGTCAGCCTTGCTGAAGATCTGCTGGAAGTGCTGGTGAGTGACGGCGGCGAAGTGCGCACGGTCTTCCGGCGCCACGCCCAGTACCACGGCGTAAGTAGTCAGCGCTTCGCCCTGACCCTTGGCCATGTCTTCGGACAGCTCGTTCATCATGCCATTCATGGCAAACCAGGATTTGCCGCCATAGGTCAGCGACGCGTTGGTGGAGCAACCGTTGGTACCGGAAGTCATACCGAAGGTTGCGTTGCCGGAAGTGCCGTTGGTGGTGGATGCCAGGAAGTGAGCCGGGGTGCCACGCTGACCTTCGAACAGCATGTTGCCCCAACCGCAATCCGGGCCGCCTGGCGCCTGAGCCATGGCGTTGATGGATACAGCGGTGAAGAGAGTACCGAGAAGAATCCGTTTCATAGCTTTGTTCTCTTTATGTGCATACCAATGGACAAGGGGTCTGACGGCGTTCCGACGTCAGTTGGGCCGGTTATAAGTCCAGCCGCGCAGTTTGGAGTTTAGGCACGATCGCGCAGTTCCGTGATTTTTTGCAAAACATTCGTTGAAAACAGTGATTTGACGCAAGCTCATCGGGGCGCAGCGACTTGTCTATGCTTTGGCCGCAGGCGCTCCTTGCCAGTCAGGCACAGGCAGCGCCAGAATGCCGCTATCTGCCCCGCCTGATGTAAGGAAGCCCGATGCCTGATCCTGTTGCTGCCAGCTTGCGTCTAGCGCCCGAAGCGCTGACCCGTCCGTTTTCCGCTGAACAGTTCAGCTTCTCTACCACCAATGATCTGGAGCCCTTTCGCGGTGTGCTTGGCCAGGAACGTGCGGTCGAAGCCTTGCAGTTCGGTGTGGCCATGCCACGCCCCGGTTACAACGTGTTCGTCATGGGCGAGCCAGGCACCGGCCGGTTCTCCTTCGTCAAACGCTACCTGAAAGCCGAAGGCAAGCGCCTGCAGACCCCGGCGGACTGGGTCTACGTCAATAATTTCGATGAGCCGCGCGAGCCGCGTGCCCTGGAACTGCCGTCGGGCACCGCCGGTGCCTTCATGGGGGATATCAACGGCTTGATCGATAACCTGCTGGCGACTTTTCCAGCGGTGTTCGAACACCCGTCCTACCAGCAGAAAAAAAGCGCCATCGACCGCGCCTTCAACCAGCGCTATGACAAGGCGCTGGACGTGATCGAGCGCCTGGCCCTGGAGAAGGAAGTCGCGCTGTACCGCGATGCCAGCAACATCGCCTTCACACCGATGAGCGAAGGCAAGGCGTTGGACGAAGCGGAGTTCGCGCAGTTGCCGGAAGCCGAACGCGATCGATTCCACGACGACATCTCGGCTTTGGAGGAGCGCTTGAACGAAGAGCTCGCCAGCCTGCCGCAATGGAAGCGTGAATCGAGCAATCAACTGCGCCACCTCAACGAAGAAACCATCACCCTGGCCCTGCAGCCGCTGCTGTCGCCGTTGTCGGAGAAGTACGCCGAAAACGCCGCCGTCTGCGGGTATTTGCAAGCGATGCAGGTGTATCTGCTCAAGACCGTGGTCGAGCAATTGGTAGACGACAGCAAGACCGACGCCGTCGCCCGCAAATTGCTTGAGGAACAATACGCACCGAGCCTGGTGGTCGGCCATTCGGCCAGTGGCGGCGCGCCCGTGGTGTTTGAACCGCACCCGACCTACGAAAACCTGTTCGGCCGCATTGAATACAGCACCGATCAGGGCGCGCTGTACACCACCTATCGGCAATTACGCCCGGGTGCACTGCATCGCGCCAACGGCGGTTTCCTGATTCTCGAAGCGGAAAAAATGCTCAGCGAGCCTTTCGTGTGGGATGCGCTGAAGCGAGCCCTGCAATCGCGCAAGCTGAAAATGGAATCGCCGCTGGGCGAAATGGGCCGTTTCGCCACTGTCACGCTGAACCCGCAGCACATTCCTTTGCAGGTCAAAGTCGTCATCATTGGTGCCCGTTCGCTGTATTACACGCTGCAGGACCTCGATCCGGACTTCCAGGAAATGTTCCGCGTGCTGGTGGACTTCGACGAAGACATCCCGATGGTCGACGAGAGCCTGGAACAGTTCGCCCAGTTGCTCAAAACCCGCACTTCCGAGGAAGGCATGGCGCCGCTGACCGCCGATGCGGTGGCGCGCCTGGCGACCTACAGTGCGCGTCTGGCCGAGCATCAAGGGCGCTTGTCGGCGCGTATCGGTGATTTGTTCCAATTGGTCAGCGAGGCGGATTTCATTCGCCATCTGGCCGGCGATGAAATGACCGACGCCGGGCACATCGAACGTGCGCTCAAAGCCAAGGCTACCCGCACCGGGCGCGTGTCGGCACGGATTCTCGATGACATGCTGGCGGGGATCATCCTGATCGATACCGATGGCGCGGCTGTCGGCAAGTGCAACGGCTTGACGGTGCTGGAGGTCGGCGATTCGGCCTTCGGCGTGCCGGCGCGGATTTCCGCCACGGTGTACCCGGGGGGCAGCGGCATCGTCGACATCGAGCGCGAGGTCAACCTCGGCCAGCCCATTCACTCCAAAGGCGTGATGATCCTCACCGGATACCTGGGCAGCCGTTACGCCCAGGAATTCCCGTTGGCCATTTCCGCCAGTATCGCCCTTGAGCAGTCCTACGGTTATGTGGATGGCGACAGCGCTTCACTCGGTGAGGCATGCACACTGATTTCGGCCTTGTCGAAAACCCCGCTCAAGCAGTGCTTTGCGATTACCGGTTCGATCAACCAGTTCGGTGAAGTACAGGCAGTGGGAGGGGTCAACGAGAAAATCGAAGGTTTCTTCCGTCTGTGCGAAGCCCGCGGGTTGACGGGCGAGCAGGGGGCGATCATTCCCCAGGCCAACGTCGCCACGCTGATGCTGGATGAAAAGGTGCTGGCGGCCGTTCGCGCCGGGCAATTCCACGTTTATGCGGTACGCCAGGCCGATGAGGCGTTGAGCCTGCTGGTGGGTGAGCCTGCGGGCGAGCCAGACGAGAATGGCGAATTCCCTGAAGGCAGCGTCAACGCGCGGGTGGTGGAACGCTTGCGGGTCATCGCGGAAATGATCAGTGAGGAGGATCTGAAAGAGGCCGAGAAGGAGATGGCGGTCGAGGCGTTGGTGGAGGCCAAGCCGGCTTGATGCAAACCTGAACTTCGCACCGATCCACTCTAGGAGCGAGCCTGCTCGCGAAAGCGGTCTGACATTCAACATTATGTTGTTTGGCACACCGCCATCGCGAGCAGGCTCGCTCCTGCATTTTTACACGGTGTACTCAACAAAAAACGCCATCACTCTGACGTCAATATTCACACTATGACCATTCGGCGCCTTCTGGTGTCGATTGGTCTGCAACTCGTTCTTTTCTTCTATTCTCTGCTCAAGGACAAGGACAGTAATCACTGGATCGAAACAGCCTTTCCCATGAGGGCTGAATACCGGATCGACCGAGGGTCGCCGCCATGTCGCGCAACCTCTGCCTCACTCGTCAATGCCTGGGTCTCGTGACCCGTATCGAATGCGCCATCAAGCCGCTGGCCGGGGATACGGGGATGTGGACCTTGCTCTTCGCCGCCGGAATGGCTGGCGAGCAACCTTCAGCCATCAAAGCCCAAGGCCCGTTCCATGGCCCCTTTGCGGCTGAAACCATCCTCGACACCATTGTTGAAAGCCTGACACTGCACGGCTATGAGCTGGCCGATGATCCGCAAATCTGGTGCCTGCATCTGCAAGCCCAGCTGCGGGAAATCAATGGCGGCCGCTGCCGTAACGTGGGTGGCTTCGAATTTCGTCCCGAACACTGACTTCTGCTATTCGGGCAGTTTGCTCAAGTCGGCCTTGTCGAGTCTGACCTCGAAACCGTAGGGCACGGTGGCGAGGTCAGTTCGTTGATAGGTCTCCAGGCGTGTGGGCTGCCCATAGAAGTAATGCACGGCAAACAGCGCCGGCCCTTCTGCGCTCGCGAGATGATTGACCGCTAGAATTTCCTTGAGGTAATTGCCGCTCTCATCCTTGGTGAAAAAGCGCCAGTCCTGTTCGGGAAATTTCTTGAGATCCACCACTAGCGTGTTGCCTTTGAACTCCAGCCCCTTGGGCAATTGATGGGCATCGAAGGTCTTTTTGTCGATGGTCGCAAGAAACAACGGTATGGAGCCCACCACATAAGCCGGTGTTTCCGGGAACAGGTTCAGATCGTAGGTGATGCTGCCGCGTAATGTTTCGACCTGATAGGCCTGCGGTGGCAATTCAATGGGTTCATCCCGTTTGCCACGGCTGTCCTCGGTGAAGAAACTGACCGGGCTTTCACCGGGGTTGAATGACGACCCCAGCAACTCGTCATTGAAGCTTCTCAAGTGATTGAATTCGATTCGCGCGGCGCTGGGGTCTTCGACCGATTGGCTGATGCTCACGCCTTTTTTCAGTTGTTCCTCAGTCAGCGTTGCCCCCTTGAGCCATGTCGAGGCCTGGTCGTCATATACCACCACCGGCAGGTTCAGCGGTTGGATGGCCTTGTCCGTGGTGCTGCGGTCGAAACGGCGTACCGGCAGGTTCAAGTCCTTGCGGGTCACCGTGGCGCTCGAGAAGTCCAGCAGGCTGACTTCGAGGGTTTCGATGGGACCGTTGAAATACACTTTTGAATAACGGTGGGTTTGTTGTTTCTCGAAGTTGCGTTGCTCATCATCGAGTTGTTTTTCCAGCGCCTCGCTCCAGACCTTTTGTTGCTGCATCTTCGCCAGCTGCTTTTGGTAGAAGGCGATTTTTGTAGCGGTTTCGTTGATTGAGCCAGAGCGTGAGAGAAATTGCCCGGTGGCGTCCCGGGCCTGGACGATCAATGGGTTCAGCGGGGTTTCCCCGATCTCGGGGGCTTGTGGCGCACTGTTGCTGAACTCGACTTCGGCATAGTTGGTGCCCAGCTTGATCAAGGTGAGGCTCAGGTTGTCATTGGTGCGGGTCTGGCCCTCGTCCTTTTTCGTCAGGTCGAAGCTATAGAGCCGGCGAGGTGCGATGACCTCCACCGTGCCTTGCAGGCTGACCGGCTGAGGCTGATTCTTGATGTCGACGTCGAGCCCGTCGATGAAGGGGTAGGCCACCGTCAGGTCATCAGGGGTGGTCAGGTTTGAACTCGAAGGACTCAACTGAATGCCGGGATCGGTTTCCGACCATTCCGGCTGAAAGGCTATCACCCGTTTATTGCTCAGGGTCACCGACTGCCATTGCAGCCCATGAGGGAAGATGAAGGCCGCCGGAATACTGAAATTGAAGGGGAATACCGGCTGCAGGTCGGTCAGGTAATCTGAACTGGAATCTTTATGCAGTACGAACAGGCCGTTGATGTAGGTATCGACCAGCGCTTGTGGCGTGGGGTAGTGCTTTAGCACGGCGAGGACGTCTTCGCCGTACTCGGTTTCCAATGGTTTGCTGTCGAGCTTGAGTTGCGCCCGTTCAAGCAACAGCAGCGAACCGCCGAGCTCGGCCACGGCATCCTTGAGTTTCGGATCCTCGATCGCATCCAGCGATTTTTCGAACTGCGCAGTCTTTTCCTCGAGGCTCACCTGGCGTTTCTCTTCGCTGGGCGAACAGCCGCTCAGCAGCACAGCCAGGCAGATTCCGGCACTCGTCAGGGGTAGTCGCACATCCATTTCCAGTCTTCCTGTCCGATATCACGGCAATATCAATGATCTGGACACTAGCAGAAAACGTTGCCGCACACCGCGCAGGTGGCAGATTCCCGGTGGTTTATGGCCGCTTCTGAGGAGGGGCAGGTGGCTGTTATACTCGCGTCCATTTTCAGACCACCTGTGAGATTCAATGGAACGCTTTATCGAAAACGCAATGTACGCATCCCGCTGGTTGCTGGCGCCGATCTACTTTGGCTTGTCCCTTGGGTTGTTGGCGCTGGCGCTTAAATTTTTCCAGGAAGTCTTCCACGTCATACCCAATGTATTTTCGATGGCCGAATCGGACCTGATTCTGGTTCTGCTGTCGTTGATCGACATGGCGCTGGTGGGCGGTTTGCTGGTGATGGTGATGATCTCCGGTTACGAAAACTTCGTATCGCAGCTGGATATCGACGACAGCAAGGAAAAGCTCAACTGGCTGGGTACCATGGACTCTTCGTCGCTGAAGATGAAAGTGGCCGCCTCCATCGTGGCCATTTCGTCCATCCACCTGCTGCGCATCTTCATGGACGCCAAAAATGTCGATCCCGAGCATTTGCAGTGGTACGTGATCATCCATATGACCTTCGTCGTGTCAGCGTTCGCCATGGGTTACCTGGATAAAGTGACCAAGCACTGATCACCTGTTGCTGATCGCTGTGCCGCCGCCCGTCTGTTGCAGAAACAGACGGGCGGCGTCGTTTTTGGCTTGTGCTTTGAGGTGCCGAGGCATATGCCTGTAGATGTCTTGGTTCGCCAATGCGTGAGGTGTGTTTCATGAACCTGCAAGAGTTGAATGCTTATGCCGTCGCCGGGAAGGTCGATGAGCTGAACCTGATCTCGCTGGAGGGAGGCATCTATTTGCTGGAGGCACGGATGCATGGCGCGGCGTATCCGTTGAGCGATACCCACGGCCACATGATGCACCTGCGTTCGGTGGAGCACGCCCGTGATGTGCTGCGCTCCTTTCCCAAGCTGAACTTCAATCTGGTGCACACTCTGGTGCATGACGAGATGTGTGGGCTGGGTGGCATTGAAGAAAGTCTGAAAGTGCCGATCGAGCAGCGTTCACCGCATCAGGGCTGACGCCCCTGATCAACGCTATGGCAACTGTGCTAGTCTGCTGGCCCTTTTGGTTCCGGGCGCTCCGGGACGCGCTGTGCACGCACGGCAAGTTCCCGGGCCGTCCGCACAGCGGAGCAGTGTCATGTCCGAAGTAAATCTGTCCACCGACGAAACACGCGTCAGCTACGGTATCGGCCGTCAGTTGGGCGACCAACTGCGCGACAACCCGCCACCGGGCGTCAGCCTGGACGCGATCCTGGCCGGCCTGACCGACGCGTTTGCCGGTCTGCCTAGCCGTGTCGGCCAGGAAGAAATGTCCGCGAGCTTCAAGGTGATTCGCGAAATCATGCAAGCCGAAGCAGCAGCCAAGGCTGAAGCAGCCGCTGGCGAAGGCCTGGCCTTCCTGGCTGAAAACGCCAAGCGTGACGGCATCACCACCCTGGCTTCCGGCCTGCAGTTCGAAGTACTGACTGCCGGTGAAGGCGCCAAGCCATCCCGTGAAGACACCGTGCGTACTCACTACCACGGTACCCTGATCGACGGCACCGTGTTCGACAGCTCCTACGAGCGTGGCCAGCCTGCAGAATTCCCGGTTGGCGGCGTGATCGCTGGCTGGACCGAAGCCCTGCAACTGATGAATGCCGGCAGCAAATGGCGCCTGTACGTGCCGAGTGAACTGGCTTACGGCGCTCAAGGCGTTGGCAGCATTCCGCCGCACAGCGTTCTGGTGTTCGACGTCGAACTGCTCGACGTTCTGTAAGACTGCCCTGCCTGTAGGAGCCGGCTTGCTGGCGATTGCATCCCCACGGTTTCCAGCCTGGACCGTGGTGGCCGCATCGCCAGCAAGCCGGCTCCTACAGATTTTGTATGGCTCATACTTCTATCTTGTGATGCAGCTCATTTGTCGGGCGCAATGCTCGGGCATAGCAGAACAGAAACAGGTTGCGCACCACTTCCTTGAGCACCACAGGCTCGATTGAGCTCAAGCCGTTGAGGTCCAGGTCACCCTGATCCTGAAGTTCGTTCAACGCTTCCTCTTCCAGTACGGCACAGACTTCCCCGGTTTCCCGATGAAGGATCCTGAGGTAAGGGTGCGGGCGATCCAGCCAGGCATCGATCAAATAAGTCATGGGTTCTCATCTCCATTGATGGTTTCAATGAGAATAATTCCTATTCAATAAATAGCAAGGATCGATTAGAGGTTTGCGCTTTTTTCCGGGTAAAGATTGCGTAAGGTCAAAACGGCTGGCCTTTGGCTATTGCGTGAAATTGCTGGGCGGGACGGGAGAGGGCGAAGCACCATCCCACGCTTGGCGCGGGATGGAATACAGCAATATCAGACTTTTCTGACGAACTCGGATTTGAGTTTCATCGGGCCGATGCCGTCGATCTTGCAGTCGATGTCGTGATCGCCATCGCACAGGCGGATGTTCTTGACCTTGGTGCCGACCTTGACCACCAGGGACGTGCCTTTGACCTTGAGGTCCTTGATCACGGTAATGGTGTCGCCGTCCTGCAGGACGTTGCCGACCGAATCCTTTTTCACCGCGTCATCGGATGCCGCTTCGGCTTCGCCGGTGGCGGACCATTCGTGGGCGCACTCAGGGCAGATCAGCTGGGCGCCGTCTTCATAGGTGTATTCGGAATTGCATTTCGGGCAGGGTGGCAACGTGCTCACTAAGGCTCCTTGGATTCAGGATCGCTAAAAAGCGCACATTGTATAGGGTTTTTAGCGGGTGAGGGGCGACACCTGAATTGTAGGGGCGAAGCTTGTCCGCGGAGGCGATCTACCAGTCGACATCAATTTGACTGACAAATTGCCTTCGCGGCAAGCCTCGCTCCTACGAAGGGAGTATCAGTGCGTGCGGGCTACCGAAAACTCGCTCAGTTCAACCAGCGCATCGCGATACTCGCTCGGCGGCAGCACTTCGAGGCATTTGATCGCTCGGGCCACATAATCGCGAGCCAGTTGTGCGGTGTATTCCAGCGAGCCCGAGGCTTCCACGGCTACGCGGATGCTCTCCAGGTCTTCGATGCCGCCTTTCTGGATCGCCTTGCGCACCAGGGCGGCCTGTTCCGGCGTGCCTTCGCGCATGGTGTAGATCAGCGGCAGGGTCGGCTTGCCTTCGGCCAGATCGTCACCGACGTTCTTGCCCAGGGTTTCGGCATCGCCTTTATAGTCGAGCAGGTCGTCGACCAGTTGGAAAGCCACGCCCAGGTGATCGCCGAACATGCGCAGTGCTTCGCTCTGCTCGGGCGTTGCGCCGGCCAGGGCGGCGGCGCTGTGGGTCGAGGCTTCGAAGAGCATCGCGGTTTTGCCGCGGATGACTTCCATGTAGGTTTCTTCGGTGGTGCTGGCGTCACGAACCTTCGACAGCTGCAACACTTCGCCTTCGGCGATGATGCGCGTGGCTTGCGAAAGGATCTTCATCACGGGCATGGAGCCCAGTTCGACCATCATTTCGAATGAACGCGAATACAGGAAGTCGCCAACCAGTACGCTGGGTGCATTGCCCCACATGGCGTTGGCGGTCGAGCGGCCTCGGCGCATGCCGGACATATCGACCACGTCGTCATGCAGCAAGGTAGCGGTGTGCAGGAATTCGATGGTGGCGGCCAGCAGTCGCAGGTCATCGCCTTCACGTCCCAGGGCCTTGCCAGACAGCAGCACCAATAAAGGACGCAGGCGCTTGCCGCCGGCCGAGGTAATGTAATCGCCGATTTTCGATACCAGCGGCACTCGGGAAGTCAGCTGCTTCTTGATGATGCCGTCGACGGCGCTAAAATCGTCCGCCACCGCGCGGTAGAAAGCTTGGGGTTGCATCAGCGACAGTCGCTCCAGAAGGGTTGCGCGGCATGCTAGGACCCACGTCCGGGCCTGTCAAGGCGCGATGGACGGCCTATTGCAAGGCGCTCGTGCCTTGCGTACAATCGCGCACCCTGAACTTCCTGGGCAGCACCTGCCTTACGCAATTGCAAGCGGGCCTTCCAGCCCCATGCAGCCATGCCAGCCAATACCTCTTCTTATAAAGAGCTGGGTGAGCAGGATTATCGGAGAAATACCATGTCTTATGCAGTAATCGTTACTGGCGGCAAGCAGTACAAAGTCGCCCCAGGTGAATACCTGAAGATCGAAAAACTGGAAATCGCTACCGGCGAATCCGTTACCTTTGATCGCGTTCTGTTGGTTGCCAACGGTGACGACGTGAATATCGGTGCTCCAGTTGTTGCTGGCGCTACCGTTGTGGCTGAAGTGATCTCCCAAGGTCGTCACGATAAAGTCCGCATCATCAAGTTCCGTCGTCGTAAGCACCACATGAAGCGTATGGGCCACCGCCAGTGGTACACCGAGATCAAAATCACCGGTATTCAGGCTTAATTTCAGCCTAATTCCTCACTAGGAGAATTGAACTCATGGCACACAAAAAAGCTGGTGGTAGTACCCGTAACGGTCGCGACTCAGAAGCCAAACGCCTTGGCGTGAAGATGTATGGCGGCCAGGCTATCAAAGCAGGCAACATCATCGTGCGTCAGCGCGGCACCCAATTCCACGCTGGCTACGGCGTTGGCATGGGTAAGGATCACACCCTCTTCGCTAAAGTCGAAGGCGTGATCAAGTTCGAAGTAAAAGGCGCCTTCGGTCGTCGTTACGTGAGCGTAGTCGCAGCTTAATTGCGCGATCGCTGGAAAAGCCCTGTCTCGCGACGGGGCTTTTTCGTTTGTGGGGTGAGTCTCTTGCAAAGCTGTTTGTATGGGCTGTCGGCGTACGATGTAGGTGTCGTGGTTTGGGGTCGCTGCGCTCATTTTTGCAAGAGTCTTATGTCTTGATTGTTTTTCGGCTCGTCCGTATGGCGAGAGGCGTTTGTTATGAAGTTTGTTGATGAAGTATCGATTCGAGTAAAGGCCGGTGACGGCGGCAATGGCTGCATGAGTTTCCGTCGCGAAAAATTCATCGAAAACGGTGGCCCTAACGGCGGTGATGGCGGTGATGGCGGTTCCATCTACATGATGGCCGACGAGAACCTCAACACCCTGGTCGACTACCGTTACACCCGGCACTTCGATGCCGAGCGTGGCTCCAACGGCGGCAGCACCGACTGCACCGGCAAGAAGGGCGAGGATCTGATCCTGCGTGTACCTGTGGGTACCACGGTGATCGACTCTGCCACTCAAGAAGTGATCGGCGACCTGACCAAGGCCGGCCAGAAGCTGATGGTGGCTCATGGTGGCTGGCACGGCCTGGGCAACACCCGTTTCAAATCCAGTACCAACCGTGCGCCACGCCAGACTACGCCGGGCAAGCCGGGTGAGCAGCGTGACCTGAAGCTGGAAATGAAAGTGCTCGCGGACGTCGGTCTGCTGGGCTTGCCGAACGCTGGTAAAAGTACCTTTATCCGTTCGGTATCGGCCGCCAAGCCGAAAGTGGCCGATTACCCGTTCACAACCCTGGTGCCGAACCTGGGGGTGGTCAGCGTCGATCGCTGGAAAAGCTTCGTGGTCGCGGACATCCCGGGTCTGATCGAAGGCGCTTCCGATGGCGCGGGTCTGGGGATTCGCTTCCTCAAGCATTTGTCGCGTACCCGTCTGTTGCTGCACCTCGTCGACATGGCGCCGCTGGATGAAACCAGCGCTCCGGACGCCGCCGAAGTCATCGTCAACGAGCTGACCAAATTCAGTCCGTCGCTGGCTGAGCGCGATCGCTGGTTGATCCTGAACAAGTGCGACCAGATCCTCGATGAAGAGCACGATGCTCGCGTCAAGGAGATCGTCGATCGTCTGGAGTGGACCGGTCCGGTCTATGTGATCTCGGCCATCGCCAAGCAGAACACCGAGCGTCTGTGCCACGACATCATGCGTTACCTGGAAGATCGCGCCGATCGCCTGGCCAACGACCCGGCCTACAAGGAAGAATTGGCCGATCTCGATCAGCGCATTGAAGATGAGGCGCGTGCCCAGCTGCAGGCGCTGGACGATCAGCGTGCTCTGCGTCGCAGTGGCGTGAAGTCGGTCCATGACATCGGTGACGATGATTGGGATGAAGAAGATGTGGATGACGAAGACGGTCCGGAAATCATTTACGTGCGTGACTGATTCGTTGCGATAAACTTAAGCGCCGCTCAATCGAGCGGCGTTTTAGTATCTGGAAATCGTCGATGGTCACTCATAACCACGAATAACCACGAATAACGTCACGGGCAGTGCCAGGTCGCGCTGTCCTCAAAGCAAAGGTTGAAGATGATGCGGAGCAAGGTGACAGGTGCGCAGCGTTGGGTCGTGAAGATCGGCAGCGCTTTGCTGACGGCGGACGGCAAAGGCCTGGATCGCGCGGCAATGGGTGTCTGGGTAGAGCAGATGGTGGCCCTGCATGAGGCGGGCGTCGAGCTGGTGCTGGTGTCCTCCGGGGCGGTGGCGGCCGGTATGAGCCGTCTGGGCTGGACCTCCCGACCCAGTGCAATGCACGAACTCCAGGCCGCTGCGGCAATCGGCCAGATGGGGCTCGTGCAGGCCTGGGAGTCGAGCTTTGCCGAGCATGGTCGGCACACGGCGCAGATTCTCCTGACCCACGACGACTTGTCTGACCGCAAGCGCTACCTCAACGCCCGCAGTACCTTGCGTGCGCTGGTTGAGCTGAAAGTGATCCCTGTCATCAACGAGAACGACACCGTGGTCACCGACGAAATCCGTTTCGGCGACAACGATACCCTGGCGGCGCTGGTGGCCAACCTGGTCGAGGCTGATTTGCTGGTGATCCTGACCGATCGCGACGGCATGTTCGACGCCGATCCGCGCAACAATCCCGATGCACAGCTGATCTACGAAGCGCGCGCCGATGATCCCGCACTTGATGCGGTGGCGGGTGGTACGGGTGGTGCGCTGGGTCGTGGCGGCATGCAGACCAAGCTGCGCGCGGCGCGTCTGGCGGCGCGTTCCGGGGCGCATACCATCATCGTTGGTGGGCGTCTTGAGCGTGTGCTGGATCGCCTCAAGGCTGGCGAACGCATTGGCACCTTGCTCTCGCCGGAGCGCGGCATGCTGGCGGCGCGCAAGCAATGGCTGGCCGGGCATCTGCAAACCCGTGGCACTCTGGTGCTGGATGCCGGTGCAGTGACCGCGTTGTCCCAAGGCAATAAAAGCTTGTTGCCGGTTGGGGTCAAGCTGGTCCAAGGCAGCTTCCGCCGCGGCGAAATGGTGGTTTGCGTGGCGCCGGACGGTCGTGAGATTGCCCGTGGCCTGGCCAACTACAGCGCGCTGGAAGCACAAAAAATCATCGGTCAGTCGTCTGATGCGATTGTCGGTCTGTTGGGTTACATGGCGGAACCGGAACTGGTTCACCGCGATAACCTGATTCTGGTCTGAAGGAATACCTGAATGCGCGTGGCAAAAGGATTGTTGGGGCTGCTGTTGGCAATGCCGTTGTTGGCTTCGGCCGAGGAGATTGGTCAAGTGTCGACGGTGTTCAAATTCGTCGGCCCGAACGACCGGATCGTGGTTGAGGCGTTTGATGATCCCAAGGTCGAAGGTGTGACCTGCTATCTGTCGCGCGCCAAGACGGGCGGTGTGAAGGGTGGTCTTGGCTTGGCTGAAGATCGTGCCGAAGCGTCCATCGCTTGTCGCCAGGTGGGGCCGATCAGTTTCAAGGGTGAGCTCAAGGATGGCGACGAGGTGTTCAAGGAGCGCACGTCGCTGGTGTTCAAAACCATGCAGGTGGTGCGTTTCCTCGACAAGAAGCGCAATACGCTGGTGTATCTGGTGTACAGCGATCGCTTGATCGAGGGTAGCCCGCAGAATGCGGTGACGGCGATTCCGATTTTGCCGTGGGCTCAGCAGTGATTTGAAGATTGTCTTCGTGGCCAGGCCTCGCTCCTGCAGGGTGGGGCTTGCCCGCGAAGGCGTTGGATTGATGCGCACCAAATCGCAGGCAATAAAAAACCGACCCTGAGGTCGGTTTTTTAATGAACGAGTCGCTTAGGCAGCAGCGGCAACGTTCAGGGCCTTAACGTGGCCATTCAGGCGGCTCTTATGGCGAGCAGCCTTGTTCTTGTGGATGATGCCTTTATCGGCCATGCGGTCGATAACTGGCACAGCCAGAACGTAAGCAGCTTGAGCTTTTTCAGCGTCTTTTGCGTCGATGGCTTTAACTACATTCTTGATGTAGGTACGAACCATGGAACGCAGGCTGGCGTTGTGGCTGCGACGCTTCTCAGCCTGTTTTGCACGTTTTTTGGCGGAAGGTGAGTTGGCCACCGTCGAGCTCCTCGAAAGACTTTTTAGGAAATAGCAAACAAAATAGGCCGCGAATCATGCCGATGAGTTGAGGTCTTGTCAAGGGCGGTTGAGACGTTCCGCTAAGTGGTAGGTACTACACCTCTGGATATTTCTTTCCAGCGTGCGACCTGTAAACTCGCGAGCTTTGGCTCTGTGCTGTTGCGGCGCGGAGTATCGCATAAGTAGGCGCATTGTTCGCCTGCTGTTTATCGACAGGCACAAACTCTTTCAATGAATCTGCTCAAATCGTTGGCCGCCGTCAGCTCTATCACGATGCTTTCCCGGGTTCTGGGGTTCGTTCGTGACACCCTCATTGCACGGGCATTCGGCGCGGGAATGGCGACCGACGCCTTTTTCATCGCCTTCAAGCTGCCAAACCTGTTGCGACGGATTTTCGCCGAGGGCGCGTTTTCCCAAGCCTTCGTGCCGATTCTCGCCGAATACAAAAGTCAGCAGGGCGATGAGGCGACGCGAACATTCATTGCTTACGTTTCGGGCCTGCTGACACTGGTGCTGGCGCTGGTCACCGCGTTGGGTATACTGGCCGCGCCATGGGTCATCTGGGTAACAGCACCGGGTTTCACCGATACCCCGGAAAAATTCGAGCTCACCACTGACCTGTTGCGGGTGACCTTTCCTTACATATTGCTGATCTCCCTTTCATCGCTGGCAGGCGCAATCCTCAATACCTGGAACCGTTTTTCGGTGCCGGCGTTCGTGCCGACGCTGCTCAATGTCAGCATGATTGTCTTCGCGCTGTTCCTGACCCCGTATTTCGATCCGCCGGTAATGGCACTGGGTTGGGCGGTGTTGGTGGGTGGTCTTGCGCAGTTGCTCTATCAACTGCCGCATCTGAAAAAAATCGGCATGCTGGTGCTGCCGCGCCTGAATTTGCGCGACACCGGTGTCTGGCGAGTAATGAAGCAGATGCTGCCGGCGATTCTCGGGGTGTCCGTGAGTCAGATCTCGCTGATCATCAACACTATTTTCGCTTCGTTCCTGGTCGCAGGTTCCGTGTCCTGGATGTATTACGCCGACCGTTTGATGGAGCTGCCGTCCGGTGTGTTGGGTGTGGCGCTGGGGACAATTCTGCTGCCGACCCTGGCCAAGACCTACGCCAGCAAGGATCGCCAGGAATACTCACGCATTCTTGATTGGGGGTTGCGGCTGTGCTTTGTGCTGGTGCTGCCTTGCGCTCTGGCATTGGCGATTCTGGCCGAACCGCTCACGGTTTCGCTGTTCCAGTACGGTCAGTTCGATGCCCATGACGCCGCCATGACCCAGCGTGCGTTGATCGCCTATTCCGTCGGTTTGCTCGGGATCATCGTGATCAAAGTGCTGGCGCCGGGCTTTTATGCACAACAAAACATCCGCACGCCGGTAAAAATCGCAATTTTCACTCTGGTGGTCACTCAGCTGTTCAACCTGTTGCTGATCGGCCCGCTGGCGCACGCCGGCCTGGCGCTCGCCATCAGCGCCGGGGCCTGTCTGAATGCCGGGCTGCTTTTCTATCAATTGCGCAAGCAGCAGATGTATCAGCCGCAACCGGGCTGGGCAAAGTTCGGCTTCAAGCTGGTGATTGCGGTGGTGGTGATGTCCGGCGTATTGCTGGCCGGGATGCACTTTATGCCGGCCTGGGGCGAAGGGCAGATGCTTGAGCGTTTCCTGCGTCTCGGAGCTTTGGTGGTTGCCGGTGTGGTTGCCTATTTCGGCATGTTAATGTTGATGGGCTTCCGTTTGCGCGACTTCAACCGCAAGGCGTTGGGCTGAGGATAAAACCTCGATATCTGTCATGAAAAAACGGCACGGGCCGGCATTTCTGTCGGCTCGATTACTTTGGGATACGGTGTTGCCTGTCGTCGGCCGCCGGGTGTGGTTATAATCGACCACTTTATGAGCAAGAAGCGCGTTATGCAGCTGGTTCGAGGCCTCCACAATCTGCGCCCCCAGCATCGGGGCTGTGTCGCCACTATTGGCAACTTTGACGGTGTACACCGTGGCCACCAGGCTATCCTGGCGCGGCTGCGTGAGCGTGCGCTCGAGTTGGGCGTGCCCAGCTGCGTGGTGATTTTCGAGCCGCAGCCGCGAGAGTTTTTCGCTCCGGACACCGCACCGGCCCGTCTGGCCCGCCTGCGTGACAAACTGCAGCTGCTGGCTGGCGAAGGCGTCGACCGGGTCTTGTGCCTGGCGTTTAACCATCGCCTGAGCAAACTCAGCGCCAGCGAATTCGTCGATACCATTCTGGTGGACGGCCTCGGTGTACAGCACCTTGAAGTCGGTGACGACTTCCGTTTCGGCTGTGACCGGGTAGGCGATTTCGATTTCCTGCAACAGGCCGGCGTCATGCAGGGCTTCACCGTTGAAGCGGCGCAGACCGTCGAGCTCGATGGCATTCGCGTCAGCAGTACCCAGGTGCGTAACGCACTGGCGGCTGCCGATTTTGCCCTCGCTGAACGTCTGCTCGGGCGCCCGTACCGGATTGCCGGTCGCGTGTTGCATGGCCAGAAACTGGCGCGCCAACTGGGTACGCCCACTGCCAACATTCAACTCAAGCGTCGCCGTGTGCCGCTGACAGGCGTTTACCTGGTCAGCGTCGACCTCGATGGCAAGACCTGGCCGGGTGTCGCCAATATCGGCGTTCGACCTACGGTGCAGGGGGATGGCAAAGCCCATCTCGAAGTTCATCTTTTAGATTTTGCCGGCGATCTGTATGACCGGCGTATGACGGTGGTTTTCCACCAAAAGCTGCGTGAAGAGCAGCGTTTCGCCTCTCTGGAGGCGCTTAAGACGGCGATCAATGCGGATGTCGCCGCCGCCCGTGCCCTGTCGCACCTAGCGCCAATCGCTAATGAAGAGCCTTAAATGACCGACTATAAAGCCACGCTAAACCTTCCGGACACCGCCTTCCCAATGAAGGCCGGCCTGCCACAGCGCGAACCGCAGATTCTGCAGCGCTGGGACAGTATTGGCCTGTACGGAAAGTTGCGCGAGATTGGCAAGGATCGTCCGAAGTTCGTCTTGCACGACGGCCCTCCGTACGCCAACGGCACGATCCACATCGGTCACGCACTGAACAAGATTCTCAAGGACATGATCATCCGCTCGAAGACCCTGTCGGGCTTCGATGCGCCGTATGTTCCTGGCTGGGATTGCCATGGTCTGCCGATCGAACACAAAGTCGAAGTGACCCACGGCAAGAACCTGGGCGCGGACAAGACCCGCGAACTGTGTCGGGCTTATGCCACCGAGCAGATCGAAGGCCAGAAATCCGAATTCATCCGTCTGGGCGTGTTGGGCGACTTCGCCAACCCGTACAAGACCATGGACTTCAAGAACGAGGCCGGTGAAATCCGTGCCTTGGCTGAAATCGTCAAGGGCGGTTTCGTGTTCAAGGGCCTCAAGCCCGTAAACTGGTGCTTCGACTGCGGTTCGGCCCTGGCTGAAGCGGAAGTCGAGTACGAGAACAAGAAGTCCTCGACCATCGACGTCGCGTTCCCGATTGCCGATGAAGCCAAGCTGGCTGCCGCCTTCGGTCTGCCGTCGCTGGCCAAACCTGCGTCGATCGTGATCTGGACCACCACCCCGTGGACCATCCCGGCCAACCAGGCGCTGAACGTTCACCCGGAATTCAACTACGCCCTGGTCGATGTCGGCGACAAACTGCTGGTGCTGGCTGAAGAACTGGTCGAGTCGTGCCTGACCCGTTACAGCCTGGAAGGATCGGTCATCGCGACCACCACCGGTAAAGAACTGGAACTGATCAACTTCCGTCACCCGTTCTATGATCGTCTGTCGCCGGTTTACCTGGCCGACTACGTTGAGCTGGGCGCTGGCACCGGCGTGGTTCACTCCGCTCCGGCCTACGGCGTGGACGACTTCGTGACCTGCAAGAAATACGGCATGGTCAACGACGACATCCTCAATCCAGTGCAAAGCAACGGCGTGTACGTGCCATCGCTGGAGTTCTTCGGCGGCCAGTTCATCTGGAAGGCCAACCCGGCCATCGTCGACAAGCTGACCGAAGTCGGCGCGCTGCTGCACACCACTGTCATCGAACACAGCTACATGCACTGCTGGCGCCACAAGACCCCGCTGATCTACCGCGCCACTGCGCAGTGGTTCATCGGCATGGACAAACAGCCCACCAGCGGCGACACCCTGCGTGTGCGCTCGCTCAAAGCCATCGAAGAGACCAGGTTCGTCCCGGCCTGGGGCCAGGCGCGCCTGCACTCGATGATCGCCAACCGTCCGGACTGGTGCATTTCCCGTCAGCGCAACTGGGGCGTGCCAATCCCGTTCTTCCTGAACAAGGAAAGCGGCGAGCTGCACCCTCGTACTGTTGAGCTGATGGAAGAAGTCGCCAAGCGCGTCGAAGTCGAAGGCATCGAAGCCTGGTTCAAGCTGGACGCCGCCGAGCTGCTGGGCGCCGAAGCACCGCAGTACGACAAGATCAGCGACACCCTCGACGTCTGGTTCGACTCGGGCACCACGCACTGGCACGTCCTGCGCGGTTCGCACCCGATGGGCCATGAGAGCGGCCCGCGCGCCGACTTGTACCTGGAAGGTTCGGACCAGCACCGTGGCTGGTTCCACTCGTCGCTGCTGACCGGTTGCGCCATCGACAACCACGCGCCGTACCGCGAGCTGCTGACCCACGGTTTCACCGTCGACGAGTCCGGCCGCAAGATGTCCAAGTCCCTGGGCAACGTGATCGCACCGCAAAAAGTCAACGACACACTGGGCGCCGACATCATGCGTCTGTGGGTTGCGTCTACCGATTACTCCGGTGAAATGGCGGTATCCGAGCAGATCCTGCAACGCAGTGCGGACGCCTACCGGCGTATCCGTAACACCGCGCGCTTCCTGCTTTCCAACCTGACCGGTTTCAACCCGGCCACCGACCTGCTGCCGGCTGAAGAAATGCTCGCGCTGGACCGTTGGGCCGTGGACCGTACCCTGCTGCTGCAACGCGAGTTGCAAGAGCACTACGGCGAGTACCGTT
This sequence comes from Pseudomonas sp. Sample_16, assembly GCF_004307665.1. NCBI lineage: Bacteria > Pseudomonadati > Pseudomonadota > Gammaproteobacteria > Pseudomonadales > Pseudomonadaceae > Pseudomonas > Pseudomonas sp. Sample_16. Next base: position 20,227 of record NZ_RCOB01000135.1, on the reverse strand, counting down.
TCTGGAACGTGTACTCGAAGATCCACAACTTCTGCGTGCAGGAGCTGGGTGGTTTCTACCTCGACATCATCAAGGATCGCCAGTACACCACTGGCGCCGACAGCAAGGCCCGTCGTTCGTGCCAGACCGCGCTGTTCCACATCAGCGAAGCGCTGGTGCGCTGGATCGCGCCGATCCTGGCGTTCACCGCCGACGAGCTGTGGCAGTACCTGCCGGGCGAGCGTAACGAATCGGTCATGCTCAACACCTGGTACGAAGGTCTGACCGAACTGCCGGAAGGCTTCGAACTGGGTCGCGCCTACTGGGATCGCATCATGGAGGTGAAGGTGGCGGTCAACAAGGAAATGGAAATCCAGCGTGCGGCCAAGGCCGTCGGTGGCAACCTGCAAGCCGAAGTGACGCTGTTCGCCGAAGACGCCCTGAGCGCCGACCTGGCCAAGCTGAGCAACGAGTTGCGCTTCGTGTTGATCACTTCGACCGCCAGCGTTGCGCCGTTCGTACAGGCGCCTGCCGACGCAGTGGTCACCGAAGTCAGCGGCCTGAAACTGAAAATCGTCAAATCGGCCCACGCCAAGTGCGCCCGTTGCTGGCACTGCCGTGAAGATGTCGGCGTGAACCCGGAACATCCGGAAATTTGCGGTCGTTGCGTCGACAACATCAGCGGCGCCGGCGAGGTTCGTCACTATGCCTAATGCCGTTGGTCGCTTCGGGCGACTGGGCTGGCTCTGGTTGAGCTTGCTGGTTCTGGTCATCGACCAGGCCAGCAAGTTCTACTTCGAAGGCAGGCTCGAGATGTACCAGCAGATCGTGATCATTCCCGATTACTTCAGCTGGACCCTGGCCTACAACACTGGCGCGGCATTCAGCTTTCTGGCCGAAAGCTCCGGCTGGCAGCGCTGGTTGTTTGCCCTGATCGCGATTGGGGTGAGTGCGGTGCTGGTGGTGTGGCTCAAGCGTCTGGGGCGTAACGAGACCTGGCTGGCGGTTGCGCTGGCGCTGGTGCTCGGTGGCGCGCTGGGCAACCTGTATGACCGCATTGCCTTGGGTCATGTGATCGATTTCATCCTGGTGCACTGGCAAAACCGCTGGTACTTCCCGGCGTTCAACTTTGCCGACAGTGCAATTACGGTCGGTGCGGTAATGCTGGCACTGGATATGTTCAAAAGTAAAAAGACCGGAGAAACCGTTCATGACTGAACAGGTATTGGCTGAGCAACGCATCGGCCAGAACACGGAAGTCACCTTGCATTTCGCATTGCGCCTGGAGAACGGCGACACGGTGGACAGCACCTTCGACAAAGCCCCGGCGACCTTCAAGGTCGGTGATGGCAACCTGTTGCCAGGTTTCGAAGCGGCACTGTTCGGTTTCAAGGCGGGCGACAAGCGAACCCTGAGCATCGAGCCGGAAAACGCTTTTGGCCAGCCTAACCCGCAAAACGTGCAGATCATCCCGCGCTCACAGTTCCAGGACATGGACCTGTCGCCAGGATTGCTGGTGATCTTCAACGATGCGGCCAATACTGAATTGCCGGGTGTGGTCAAAGAGTTCGATGACGCGCAAGTGACCATCGACTTCAACCATCCGCTGGCTGGCAAGACGTTGACCTTTGACGTGGAAATCATCTCCGTCAAAGCGCTGTAACTGACCGGATTCGGTCAACTGTAGGAGCGAAGCTTGCTCGCGAAGGCGTCATCACATCCAACATTGATGTCGACTGATCTGCCGCTTTCGCGAGCAAGCTTTGCTCCTACAGGTTTGTAATGATCTAACTTCTTGCGCGCAAGACACGAGGCACAGCATGCAAATCAAACTCGCCAATCCCCGTGGCTTCTGCGCCGGTGTGGACCGGGCGATCGAAATCGTCAACCGCGCCCTGGAAGTCTTCGGGCCGCCGATCTATGTGCGCCATGAAGTGGTCCACAACAAATTTGTCGTCGAAGACCTGCGCAACCGTGGCGCGATCTTTGTCGAGGAACTGGATCAGGTGCCGGACGACGTGATCGTGATCTTCAGTGCCCACGGTGTTTCCCAGGCGGTGCGCACCGAAGCTGCCGGCCGTGGCCTGAAAGTATTCGATGCCACGTGCCCGCTGGTGACCAAGGTGCACATCGAAGTCGCACGCTACAGCCGCGACGGTCGCGAATGCATCCTCATCGGCCACGCCGGGCACCCGGAAGTCGAAGGCACCATGGGCCAGTACGATGCCAGCAATGGTGGCGCGATCTACCTCGTCGAAGACGAAAAGGATGTCGCCGCGCTGCAAGTGCATAACCCCGAGAAACTGGCGTTCGTGACCCAGACAACCTTGTCCATGGACGATACCAGTCGCGTCATCGATGCTCTGCGTACGCGTTTCCCGGCCATCGGCGGGCCACGCAAGGACGACATCTGCTACGCCACGCAAAACCGTCAGGATGCGGTCAAGCAACTGGCCGACGAATGCGATGTGGTGCTGGTTGTCGGCAGCCCGAACAGCTCGAACTCCAATCGCCTGCGTGAGCTGGCCGAACGCATGTCGACCCCGGCCTATCTGATTGATGGCGCTGAAGACCTGCAAAAGAGCTGGTTCGACGGTGTCGAACGTATCGGCATTACGGCTGGCGCCTCTGCACCGGAAGTGCTGGTGCGCGGCGTGATCCAGCAGTTGCAGGCCTGGGGCGCTACCGGTGCCGATGAGCTGGCCGGTCGTGAGGAGAACATCACGTTCTCCATGCCTAAAGAGCTGCGCGTCCGCTCCCTGCTTTAAGCGTTTTTCCTTCTGCGCACAACGCCTGCTCAGCCTTCGCGCTGCGCAGGCTGACGCGTCCGCTCGGCGCCAGTACCACCTGATACTGACTGACCGCTTCGCGCGCAGCGCAAACATGTAACGTCCCCGCCTGAAATTCTCCCCGGGCGAACTGTGGTTCGCCCAGATGGCTGAAACGCACGAATTGGCTGACAGGTCGGTTACCGACGATCGGCATCGGCGTAGCACTTTGACGCTCGACCAGCAGCGGATTGCCGGGGTCTTTGTGCCCCTTGCCACTGATATCCAAAATGATTCGCCAACCCTGGCCCCAGTCGCCATTGATGGCATGGATCATCACGCTCTGATGGCGGGCGATCGCCTCGGTTCTGGCGGTGCGGATGTCACTGTACAGCGACTGCGCAGCCTGCTCGCGAAGGTTCGATTCGGTAACTGCCGCGAATGCCGGACTGACCAAATGCAGAACAATCCCGACAATCGTCAGTCCCATAAGCAGTTCAATCAGGCTGAAACCGTGCTGACGCATGATATCTCCCTCCCTGGAGTGGCGTGAATCTGTGCGCTTCCTGCGCGACTGATGGCAAATCTACCGCGCTGGGGCGGTGGAATGTTCTAGCGTGTAATTGCAGGTATAGCCGACGGCAACGGAGGGCACCGATGCAACATCATTCAAAAGGTTTCACGCTGGTCGAGTTGTTGATCGCGCTGGGGATCTTTCTGGTGCTGATCACTTTGGCCGTCCCGGCGTTTACCCGCTCAGCCCAAACGACAAGGGCCGACACTGAAATCGGCGACCTGCAACGCAGTCTGAATTTCGCTCGCCTCGAGGCCATCGACCGAGGCGTGACGACGCGGCTGCGGCCCAAGGCAGGCGACGGCGTCTGGACCGGAGAGTTAGCGGTCTATGACGGTACTGGCACTGCGGCCAATGTATTGCGGGTTGTTCCAGCGATGAGCAGCGGAGCGACTCTGACGCTAACCTCAGGGGTGACCCCCATTGATTTCAACAATCTGGGCGGGCTGGCGTCATCGTCCACGGCGGTGGTGATCAGTTATGTGCTGGGGTCGCAAAGCAGGACGCTGAATGTGTGTTTGAACGGACGAATTCTATTGGGTGGAAATTGCGGATGAGGTCATGGAGCAAGCATGCACAGGACGGCATGACATTGATCGAAGTTCTGGTTGCGTTGTTGATATTGAGCGTCGGGTTGTTGGGGGCGGCAGCTTTTCAATTGAATGCGCTGAAATACACCGACAGTGCGCGGATGACCAGCCAGGCCAGTTTCATCGCCTACGACATGATGGACCGTATCCGCGCCAACTCCGCTGCCGATTACACCGTGACACCTCCGACTTCCGGCAACCTCAACGTAGCCCGGGACCAGGACCTCTACGACTTCACTCGTAATATCGTCAACTTCGGCGGTCCCACCGCCACGGGCAGCATCGCACTCAATCAGCGGGTTTATACCATCACCATCACTTGGGATGACTCCAGGGCCGCCAATAGCGCCAATGCACGTCGCAGTTTCGTCCTCACCAGTCGTGCCACCGTTGACCCGGTATCGACGCCATGAACCGCCGGCAAAGAGGCTTCGGCCTGATCGAATTGCTGGTCGCCCTGGCTTTGAGTCTGGTGGTGGTCCTGGGCGTGGTGCAGATTTTCATCGCGTCGAAAAACACCTACATCAGCCAGAACGCCGCCGCTGCGATGCAGGAAGACGCGCGTTTCGTGCTGAGCAAGATGATCCAGGAAATCCGCATGGTGGGCATGTTTGGTTGTCTGGGGACAATCACGGACGCCAGTACGCCGGGTGATTTCAACGCGGCGCAAATCACACCGATCAGTTGGGATAACGCCAACCTCAAACTGACTCTGGTAACGGCGGATGTCGGAGGCAGCGGCGGGGCGCCGACCTGGACGGTGATATCCGACTGTCGAAACACTGCAACGGCATACAGCGACCTGCGCGCACCGGCTTCGGGGCAGTTGGCATTCCCGATTCGACGGTTGATCTACAGCTTGAAGAACGGCCAGTTGACCATGGGTGTAGGCCGAGGCACGCCGGCCCAGCAGGTCCTGGTGGACAACGTCAGCGCCTTCAATGTGAGCTTTGGCCTTGCCAGCTCTGCTGCCGACTCGTCGGCTTCCAGTTACAGCAGCAACCCGTCCGACCCGGCACGCATCCGCAGCGTGCGATTGAGTTTGACCCTCATCGATCCGAACAACCGGGTCAGTAACCAAACCTTCAACGTGGTTGCCGCGTTGCGCAACCGACTGCCATGAGCGGGGGACAAATGATGGCGTTTCACGCCCAGCGCGGCATGGCATTGCTGGTCAGCCTGGTTTTCTTGCTATTGCTGACGCTAATCGGCATTTCATCGATGCAGAACGCCACCTTGCAAGAAAAAATGGCCGGCAGCGTAAGCCTGCGCAATCAGTCATTCCAGACCGCCGAAGCGGCGTTGCGCGTGGGTGAAAGCGCAGTGCAACTCGAGAGCTTCACACTGGCAGTGTGCAGCGGCACCAGCCAATGTGCGCCGCCGGCCGAGTCATCGACCATCAAGGCTGCCGGTTTCAATTCCACCTCGGGGGTGACCTGGATCGCTTCGGGCAATGGCTTTTACGGGGTGCAAAACATCGGCACCACCCTGACGGCCGTAAACGTGCCGAGCAACACCTCGGCAACCTTGTACCGGGTGACTGCCGTGGGCATCGCGGGCAACTCGCGAAGTGTGGTGGAGAGCATTTATGCGAAGTACTGAATGGCGCACGCGGTATTGGCAGTTAATTTGCGGTGCTGTTTTGGGCCTGTATCTGGCGGCACCGACCTACGCCTTCACGCCTTCGGACTCACCTTTGTTAAGCGCCGCAGCGGTCGCGCCAAACGTGATGTTGATGATCGACGATTCAGGGAGCATGAATAACATCATCTGGGCGCCGGGATTCGATCCCACGGTCAATCGCGCGCAGATCGCGATCTGCGGTTCCAACTCGTCATGCCTCAGTGGCCAGAACCTGGACATGAGCGACACCAATATTTCCCTGTCGAGCCTGAACCGGGGCGGTTGCCCGAACAACGGCAATTGGTACGGTTTCTATCGAGGCTTTCTCGGGCTGACACCGATTTGCCTGAAACTGCCCGACCCGGTCGGCAATGAAAACACCCGGTATACCGCAAACTATCTGGCGTATCTGTTGGGGCTGGCCAACGGTTCGAGCCGGGATTTCACCTCGGGCGCCAATGCAATTCCCGATGAGTATCGGATCAGCGTCGCTCAGGATGTCTCGAAGAATCTGGTCACCAGCAATCGCTCATTGCGTATCGGACTTGCGACGTTCAATTCCCCCATCAGCAATAACCCGGGCAACGGAGGCTACATTGCCCGGGCGGTCAGTGATCTGTCGGTGGAGGCCAACTACAACGCACTGATTGCCTCGATCAATGGCTTGAGTGCCGTGGCCAACACACCGTTGGCGGAAGCCTATTACGAAGTGACGCGATACATGCGCGGCATGGCGCCGTACTACAACTCCACGCCGGCGACCTATACCAGCCCGATCCAGTATCGCTGCCAGAAGAACTACGGGGTGGTCATTACCGACGGTTTGCCCACCTACGACCGGACGTTTCCCACCAACGATCCGCTGGGTGGCACTCGTCTGCCGAACTGGGACGGCAACAGCGCCAACGACGGTGACAACCTCAGCGGTGACGGCGAGGGCGACACCCTCTATCTGGACGACATCGCCAAATTCGCCTTCGACATCGACATGCGCTCCACCGGAACCGATCTGGCCGGCAAAAGCTGGAACGCGACAGATTTCCCCAAGCAAAACATGAACACCTACACCGTGGGTTTCACCGCGGCGAACCAGATGCTGTCGGATGCTGCCAACTACGGTCAGGGCAAGTACTATCAGGCTACCGACAGCACCGGACTGAATGCCGCGCTGTCCTCCGCGCTGAGCGAAATCACTTCCAAGGCGGGGTCCGGTGGCAGTGGCGTGACCAGTGGGACGATTCTCGGCAGCGGTAGCAGCTTCTTTCAAACCAGCTATGACCCCAAGGATTGGCGCGGCACCATCAAGTCCTACGGCTTCACCGCCAGTGGCACGGTCAACACCAGTGCGGTGCAGTGGACCACCGACACGGCCATCGTGCCTGGCGCCACGGCGCCGACCTATCAGTCCTGGAACAGTCAAACCAACACCGTCGTGACGTTGGCCTATGCCAACCTCTCCACAGCCCAACAAACCACCCTCAATCAAGGCCTGCCCAGCGGTATCACCGGCAGCGATCTGGTGGAGTGGAGCAAGGGCACCAACAAGACCGGGTTGAAAGTACGCAGTGTGTTGCTGGGGGATATCATCAACTCGCCACTGGTCCTGGCGTCACCAACGGACAAAACCGCCTCCGACCTTTCCGGCGACAGCACCTACAGCGCTTATCTGGCCACCAAAGCGGCCAACATGAATGCCAGCCTGGTGGTCAACGCCAACGACGGTTTCGTTAACGTCATCAACTCCACCAGCGGCGCACGACGCTACGCCTACATGCCGTCGAGTGTGTTGCCGTCGCTGCGCTACATCGCCGATACCGGCTACATCAACGGCGTCAGCCACAAGTTCCTGGTGGACGGGCAGGTGGGCGTGTTCGATGCCCAACTCAACAGTGCCTGGAAAACCCTGGCGCTCGGCGGCACCGGGGCGGGAGGGCGGACCTTCTACGCCTTGCAACTGTTCGATGCCTCGGCGGGCAATGCGACCAGAGCGTTGTGGGAAATCAGCGCGCCGACCAGCGCAAACACCGCAAACGCTTTCAATGATCTGGGTTATGCCTACGCCCGTCCGGAAGTGGCACGCTTGGCCGACGGTCGTTGGGCTGCGTTCATTTCCAACGGCTACGGCAGCAACTCCGGGGTCGCAGCCCTGTACGTAGTGGATGTCCGCGACGGCTCGCTGATCAAGAAAATCGTCGTCGACGGCAGCGAGACCAGCAACGGTTTGTCCTCGGTGAAGCTCAGGGTCAACTCGCAGAACGTGGTGCAGGCCGCTTATGGCGGGGATTTGAAGGGGCGGCTGTGGAAGTTTGACTTGAGCGGTACTTCTACCGACACCTGGGGCGTGGCGTTTTCCGGCAAGCCGTTGTTCACCACGGCGGGTGGTACGACCCAGCCCATCACCGCGCAACCCTTGCTGGCGGATAACTCGCTGGGTGGCAAAGTGGTATTTTTCGGCAGCGGAAAATTCAACGAAACGGCGGACAAGACCAACAAGGATTTGCAGGCGTTCTACGCGGTGTGGGATGCGGACGGTGGTTCCGGGCAGATCACTACTTCGAGCTTGCAGGCTCAGGCGGTGACGGGGGTGTTCTCGGGTAGCTCAGGCCAGTTCATCACCACCAGTCAGAATGAAGTGACTTATCCAGCGGAAAAGGGCTGGTACCTGCCATTGGTGTACAACAACGTGTTGACCGGTGAGCGGGTGATCAATCAGGCCAATCTGATACTGGGTCGGATCGTCTTTACCACGGCCAGTGTCGACACCACTGACCCGTGCGCGAGCTTCGGCACCGGCAAACTGGTCGAACTCGATGCGTTCAGCGGTAAGATGCTCAACTATGCGGTGCTCGACACCAATAGCGACGGCGTGGTCGACAGCAACGATACCGTGTCCGCGGGTGTGATTTTCACCGGTGGCAATCCGAGCTTGAACGACATCGTCAACGGCGGGACACGCAAATATGTGACCGATACCAGTGGTACCACTACGACTGTGGTGGAAAAATCCGGCGGTGGCAGCCGTCGCATCATGTGGCGACAAATACAGTAAGTGAGAGTTGAGGCATGCACAGATCCAACCGCGGTTTTACCCTGATCGAAATCATGATCGTGATTGCGATCATCGGGATTGTCATGACCATCGCTGCACCCAGTTTCACCGAGTACCTGAAGAAGGGCCGTCGTGCCGAAGTGGCCGGCCTGCTTTCCGAGCAGGCGCAGATTCTCGAGCGTTTCTATACACAAAAGAATGTGTATACCGGCGTTGCCGGCCTGAGCCCTGGTAATGATTACTACACCATCACGTCGACCCTGACCGACCAGACTTTCCTGCTGACGGCGGTGCGCAAGGCCGGTACAGCCATGGCGACCGACAAGTGCGGTGATTTCACGATCACCAATACAGGCGTGCGCGGCATGGTCAACGCCACGGCCGGCCTGACCACCAAGGACTGCTGGGGTCGCTGAGGTTTTTCGGGCGCCTTTTGCGTCCACTGTCTATTTATCGGTTGGATCACAATATGAACAGGCAACAGCAAGTGGTGATTGTCGGTGGCGGGGTAATCGGCCTGCTGACGGCATTCAATCTCGCGTCCGAAGTGCAGAGCGTTGTGCTGCTGGACCGTTCGAATGTCGGTCAGGAGTCGTCCTGGGCGGGTGGCGGCATTGTTTCGCCGCTCTATCCATGGCGTTACAACCCGGCAGTTACCGCGCTGGCTCATTGGTCCCAGGACTTTTATCCACAGCTGGGTGAGCGCTTGTTTGCTGCCACCGGGGTCGATCCAGAGGTGCATACCACCGGTCTGTATTGGCTCGATCTGGACGACGAGGCCGAGGCGCTGGCCTGGGCAGTGCGCGAGAACCGTCCGTTGCGGGCTGTGGATATCTCGGCGGCGCACGATGCGGTGCCGGTGCTGGGCGGTGGTTTTTCCCGGGCCATCTACATGGCTGATGTAGCCAATGTTCGCAATCCGCGTTTGGTGAAATCGCTCAAGGCAGCACTGCAGGCACTGCCGAACGTGACGATTCATGAGCAGTGCGAGGTCATTGGTTTTATTCGCGAAGGCGAAAAAGTCGTCGGTGTGCAGACTTCTGGTGGTGCGATTCATGGCGATCAAGTGGTCTTGACCGCGGGTGCCTGGAGCGGTGATTTGCTCAAGAGCCTGGGCCTGGAATTGCCGGTCGAGCCGGTGAAAGGGCAGATGATTCTCTACAAGTGCGCGGCGGATTTTCTGCCGAGCATGGTGCTGGCCAAGGGGCGTTACGCGATTCCCCGGCGCGACGGGCACATTCTGATCGGCAGTACGCTGGAGTATGAAGGTTACGACAAGACGCCAACCGAATCGGCGCTGGAGAGCCTCAAGGCCTCGGCGGTTGAGCTGATCCCGGCGTTGGCGGATGCCGAAGTGGTCGGGCATTGGGCCGGTTTGCGCCCGGGTTCGCCGCAAGGTATTCCCTACATTGGCCGGGTGCCCGGGTTTGAAGGCTTGTGGCTCAACTGCGGGCATTTCCGCAATGGGCTGGTGCTGGCGCCAGCGTCGTGCCAGTTGTTTGCCGATGTGATGTTGGATCGCGATCCGATTATTGACCCGGCGCCGTATGCTCCGTCCGGGCGGATTTGACCGTCAGGAACTTGTTGCTTGTCAGATTGCCATCGCGGGCAAGCCAGCTCCCACAGTGAAGCGGGGAGTTCTCGATTTTGTGTTCGACGCAAAAACTGTGGGAGCGGGCTTGCCCGCGATGGGGGCCCTCAATCCAACCCTAATTTTTTCAGCCTGTAACGCATCGACCTGAATGAAAGATTCAACCGCTGAGCCGCCGCCGTGCGGTTCCAGCGGGTTTCTTCCAGTGCCTGAAGAATCAGCTGGCGCTCGACGTTTTCCAGATACATTTCCAGATTGTCGATTTGCGTCAGATCCGGCACCCCGCCCTCAGGCGTGCAGTTACCCTCGGCCAATCGCAGGTCGCCGGCCTCGATCTGTTTGTTTTCGCAGAGGGTGTGCGCCCGTTCGAGCATGTTTTCCAGTTCCCGCACATTACCGGGGAAACGGTAATTTTTCAGTGCCTCGAGTGCTTGCGGGTGCAGTTTTGCCGGCGCTTGACCCGTATCGGCTGCCAACCGTTTGAGTACGTGGCTGGCCAATGGCTCGATGTCGTCACGGCGTTCGCGCAGGGGCGGCACTCGTAGCTCGATCACGTTCAAACGGTAGTAGAGGTCCTGGCGAAAGCGTTCCGCGGCGACTTCGCCACCAAGGTCTTTATGCGTGGCGCAAAGAATGCGCACATCGACCACCTCTTCCTGCTGGCCGCCGACGCTGCGTACGGCTTTTTCCTGGATCGCCCGCAGCAGTTTGACCTGCATTGGCAGCGGCAGGTCAGCCACCTCGTCGAGGAACAGCGTGCCGCCATGCGCAGCCTGGAACAGGCCGGGCTTGTCTTCGATGGCGCCGCTGAAGCTGCCTTTGCGATGCCCGAAAAACTCGCTTTCCATCAGTTCCGACGGGATCGCTCCGCAATTGACCGGGATAAAGGGTTGGTTGGCACGTGGGCCACGGTCATGGATCAGCCGCGCCACCAACTCCTTGCCGCTACCGGATTCGCCGCTGATGTACACCGGAGCCTGGCTGCGCGCCAATTTGTCGATCTGCTTGCGCAAGTTGCGCATGGGCAACGAATCGCCCAACAACCGTCGGTCGATGGCGACGCCAGGAGAGGGCAGGAGCAGGGCGCTGTTGACCAGTTCCCGCAAGCGGTTGAGATCCACCGGTTTGGTCAGGAAGTCGAAAGCGCCGGCCTTGAGCGCGTTGATTGCCGTATCAACGTTGCCATACGCCGTGATCATGGCCACCGGGATCTGTGGATAACGTTGCTGGATGTGCTGCACCAGCTCCAGGCCGGTGCCATCGGGCAGGCGCATGTCGGTCAGGCACAGATCGAATGTTTCGCGATTGAGCAGGGCCAGGGCCTCGCTCGCGTTACGCGCACTGTAGGTATCGAGTTTCATCCGACCCAGGGTGATTTCCAGGAGTTCGCGGATGTCCGGTTCGTCGTCGACGATCAGGACTTTTTGCCGTGGGCTCATATTCAACTTTGTTTCCGTCCGTGAGCAAAGGTGATGCGAAAGCAGCCGCCGCCTTGGCGTGGTTTGAAGTCTAGGCGTGCCTGGTTGCTTTCGCACAACTCACGGGACAGATACAGCCCAAGGCCGGTGCCCTGGTGGCTGGTGGTGAAAAACGGTTCGAACAGTTGCGCCTGATGGTCCGGCGTCACACCGGCCCCGTCATCGAGCACTTCGAGGATCGGCAACTGGCTGTCGGGATCAATGAACAATTCAAGCCAGACTTGCGCCAGGTCGTGGTTTTGCGCGCTGTGGCGCCAGGCGTTGCGTATCAGGTTGTCGATGATCTGGTGCAATTGGTCCGGGTCCATCAACGTCTTGAAGTCGCCGGGGCCGATGTTCAGGTGTATCCGCTGACGCTCGGTCGCGGCCTCGCGAATTTCAGTGACGAACTGTTGCAACCACGGCTTCAGGTCGAGGCGCTGCGCCACGGTTTGTTGGCGGCGGGACATTTGCAGGACGTTTTCGATTACCCGATTCATTCGTTGAGAGTGGTCTTGAATAATCTGCGTCAGACGTTGATCGGCGCTGTTCAGTTCCTCTGATTCTCGCAATAGCTGTGCGGCGTGACTGATGGCGCCCAGCGGATTGCGTATTTCATGGGCGATACCGGCGGTCAGGCGGCCAAGGGCGGCGAGTTTCATTTGTTGGGCTTGTTGGGCGATTTGCGCGATATCTTCGAGAAAAACCAGGGTCTGGTGTTGTGGGCTCGGGTCCAGGGCAATGAAACTGGGTTGCAGCTCCATGCCGCTGCTGGCGATTTTAAGGCTCTGGGGGCGCAGCGTCGGGTTGTTGAGCCACAGGTGCAGACGCTCGACGAGCGACGGTAGGAGCTCGTCGATCAGTCGGCCTTCAAGGCGATCACAACCCAGCAGGGTCAAGGCGCTGTGATTGGCCAATTGCACTCGGCGCTGATCGTCGAGCACCAGGATGCCGGTGCGCATGCGTTGCAGGATCAGCGCGTTGAGTGCTTCGAGGCCGATGACTTCGCTGGCCTTCTGCTCCACCAGCGTTTCGCTGACTTCCAGGCGTCGGGCCAGGCCCTGTACCAGCAACGCTGCGGCAAAACACAGGGCGCCGAGGGTACTGACTTGCAAATAGTCGTTGGGACTGGCGCGATGGCTGAAATTCAACAGCAAGCTTGAACCGACGATGCCGATCGCTGCGAGGGCGGCAATCAACAGGCCGATGCGCCTTCGCAACAAGGTATTGCTGATGGCCACCGAGACGATCAGCAAGTTGCCGATGGCGCTCGCCACACCGCCGCCGGCGTAGAACAGGCCGCACAGCAGAAAGATATCGAGCAGTGCCAGGCTGAACAGTTGTGCCGGTCGACGGGTGTTCTCGAAGAAGACCACCAGCACAATATTCAGCACCAGGTACAACCAACTGCCAATGCGCAGTAAATCGTCGTTGGCTGACGTCAGCAACCGGTTATCCATGTTGCTGGAGATCAGCAGCACCAGGATGATGCCGACGCTTAAACGGTAGAGATGATAGAGGCGCAGCAGGCGCTGGGCCTGCTTGTCGCTGTGACTGGATGCCTCAGCGATCACTGGAACCGGGGCCTTGCTCAAGATGAGCCTGGCTGCAATACCACTGTTGTTGAAGGTTCAGTGCGCGATCGCGTGGCAGGTGCACACCGCAATGAGCACAACGGACCATTGGCGCTGCTTCCAGCTCGGCATTGGATTTGGGAGAGGAGGCCTGGCCCTTGTACTTGCGCCAGAACCACACCGCGGCGGCAATCACGGCGATCCAGAAGAGTATACGAAGCATGATGAGCTGCTTTATTGGCTGATGAACAGGCAGTTTAGCCGGGGACATGACAGGCGCACAGCGCATTCGCCAACCACAAAAAAAACCCAATAAAAAAGGGAGACTCAAGCGTCTCCCTTTTGTACCGCCGGTCGTGTCAGTCGAACACGCCGAAGGTCATGTAGCTGAACCACGAACGGTCTTCGTTGTTGCCTTCAGCTTCGTGTTCCTCTTCCTCGATCACTTCGCCATCTGCGTCTTTAGGCTTGAGTTCGTTCGGAATGGCATCCTTCGCGTCCTGGAACTGCTTCTGCACGTCCTGGTTGGCGCGGGTTTCTCCCGGCGGCAGCGGCGGACGGGATTCGATCAGGCCCAGGGTGGCCTTGCTCAGCCACGAACGGTTGTCGGCTTCGTCAACCGACGGTACGAACTGACCGTCCACCAACGATGGGTGGTTCGGGTAGTTGAGTTTCAGGGTTTCAAGGCTGGTGGCGGCCAGTTCGTCGAGATGCAGACGCTGGTAGGCCTCGGTCATCACCGCCAGGCCGTCGGCGACCGATGGGGTTTCCTGGAAGTTTTCCACCACATAGCGCCCACGGTTTGCCGCAGCGACATAGGCCTGACGGGTCAGGTAATAGTCGGCAACGTGGATTTCGTAGGCTGCCAGCAGGTTGCGCAGGTAGATCATGCGCTGCTTGGCGTCAGGCGAGTAGCGGCTGTTCGGGAAGCGGCTGGTCAGCTGGGCGAACTCGTTGTAGGAATCGCGCGCGGCACCCGGGTCACGCTTGGTCATGTCCAGCGGCAGGAAGCGCGACAGCAGACCAACGTCCTGGTCGAAAGAAGTCAGGCCCTTGAGGTAATAAGCGTAATCGACATTCGGGTGCTGCGGATGCAGACGAATGAAACGCTCCGCAGCGGCTTTTGCAGCCTCGGGTTCCGCGTTCTTGTAGTTGGCGTAGATGAGCTCGAGTTGAGCCTGATCGGCATAACGACCGAACGGATAACGCGATTCCAGAGCCTTCAGCTTGGCGGTGGCGCTGGTGTAGCTGTTGTTGTCCAGGTCGGCTTGAGCCTGTTGGTACAACTCGACTTCACTCAGGTTTTCGTCTACGACTTCCTTCGATGAGCAAGCAGCGGTCAATGCGAGGATGGCGATCAGCAGCAGGTGTTTCACTTGCATGGCGGCTTGCGTCCCTATGACGGCCGCTGTCTTGGGCGTGGCCGTCCTGTTATGATGAGCGCCCCGTTGAATAGCCTCGGGGCAAAAGACGCCGTATTTAACCACAAGCGCGCAGCCGAAACCAAAGGCTGTGCCGACGCCTAGTCTGAGCATGTCCGATAAAATTGAACTTCGCGCAGAGGTGCCGTCCGAATTGGGCGGCCAACGCCTCGATCAAGTCGCCGCACAATTATTCGCTGAGCACTCGCGCTCGCGCCTTTCCGCCTGGATCAAAGACGGCCGCCTGACTGTGGATGGGGCGGTTATCCGCCCGCGAGACATCGTTCATGGTGGCGCCATTCTTGAACTCACTGCCGAGCAGGAAGCTCAGGGCGAATGGGTCGCTCAAGACATAGCCCTGGACATCGTCTACGAAGACGACGAAATCCTGGTGATCAACAAGCCTGCGGGCCTGGTGGTGCATCCGGCTGCCGGTCACGCCGACGGCACCTTGCTCAACGCCCTGCTGCACCATGTGCCGGACATCATCAATGTGCCCCGCGCCGGTATCGTGCATCGCCTGGACAAGGACACCACCGGTCTGATGGTGGTGGCCAAGACCATTCAGGCGCAGACGCAGCTGGTTACACAGTTGCAGAGCCGCAGCGTCAGCCGCATCTATGAATGCATCGTGATCGGTGTGGTAACGGCTGGCGGCAAGATCAACGCGCCAATCGGTCGCCACGGCCAGCAGCGCCAGCGCATGGCGGTAATGGAGGGGGGCAAGCAGGCCGTCAGCCACTACCGCGTGCTTGAGCGTTTCCGCTCCCACACTCACGTGCGGGTGAAGCTGGAGACCGGTCGTACGCACCAGATTCGCGTACACATGGCCCACATCAACTTCCCGTTGGTCGGAGATCCTGCCTACGGCGGTCGTTTCCGGATTCCGCCGGCAGCCAACCCGACCATGGTCGAGTCGCTGAAAAACTTCCCGCGTCAGGCACTGCATGCACGGTTCCTGGAGCTGGATCACCCGACGACCGGTGAGCGCATGAGTTGGGAGTCGCCGCTGCCGGAAGATTTCGTCTGGTTGCTGACCCTGCTCAAGCAAGACCGCGAGGCGTTCATCGGATGAGTGACTGGCTGATTCCTGACTGGCCCGCGCCGGCCGGGGTCAAAGCCTGTGTGACCACCCGTGCGGGCGGCGTCAGTCTGGCGCCGTTCGACAGCCTCAACCTCGGCGATCACGTCGGCGACAGCCCTGAGGCCGTCGCCGAAAATCGCCGTCGTCTTACCGATCATTTCTCTATTCAACCGGCCTGGCTGCAGCAGGTCCACGGCATTGTCGTGGCCCATGCCGATCCGGGCCGGGTGGACACGGCTGACGCCAGCTGGACCTCAACGCCGGGCGTCGCCTGCGCGGCGATGACCGCCGATTGCCTGCCTGCGCTGTTTTGCGATCGTGCCGGTACCCGCGTTGCTGCAGCCCATGCCGGTTGGCGCGGGTTGGCGGCTGGCGTGCTGGAAGCCACCCTCGACAGTCTGGCGGTGCCACCTGCCGAAGTATTGGTCTGGCTCGGTCCAGCCATTGGCCCGCAAGCCTTTGAAGTCGGCCCGGAAGTGCGCGAAACCTTCGTGCAGCAATTGCCGCAGGCGGCTGAAGCCTTCGTGCCGAGTCAAAACCCCGGCAAGTTCATGGCCGACATCTATAGGCTTGCGCGTCTGCGCCTGGCTGCTCGCGGCGTCACCGCTGTCTACGGTGGCGGTTTCTGTACCGTGACCGACCCGCGTTTCTATTCTTACCGCCGGGCCCCTCGCACCGGTCGGTTCGCCTCCTTGATCTGGCTCGCCCGCTAAGCTTCTCTGATCTGCATCAATGTATTGATGCTTGAAACTCCCAGAATCGACCGCATCTATAACGGTATCTGGCAGGTTTCTTCATTCAGGATGTTTTATAGGTCCGGCCTGCTCAAAAGGAAGGTGACCCATGCGTATAGACCGTTTAACCAGCAAATTGCAGTTGGCGTTGTCCGATGCCCAATCCCTGGCCGTCGGCCTCGATCATCCGGCCATCGAGCCGGCGCACTTGATGCAGGCCTTGCTCGAACAGCAGGGCGGCTCGATCAAGCCCCTGCTGATGCAGGTGGGCTTCGACGTCAACAGCCTGCGTAAAGAGCTGACCAAAGAGCTCGACCAACTGCCGAAAATCCAGAACCCGACCGGCGACGTCAATATGTCGCAGGATCTGGCGCGTCTGCTCAACCAGGCTGACCGTCTGGCTCAGCAGAAGGGCGACCAGTTCATCTCCAGCGAGCTGGTCCTGCTCGCCGCCATGGACGAAAACAGCAAGCTCGGCAAGCTGTTGCTCGGTCAGGGCGTGAGCAAAAAGGCTTTGGAAAACGCGATCAACAACCTGCGCGGTGGCGAAGCCGTCAACGACCCGAACCACGAGGAGGCGCGTCAGGCGCTGGACAAATACACCGTCGACCTGACCAAGCGTGCTGAAGAGGGCAAGCTTGATCCGGTGATCGGCCGCGACGACGAAATCCGCCGTACGATTCAGGTGCTGCAACGCCGCACCAAAAACAACCCGGTGCTGATTGGTGAACCTGGCGTGGGTAAAACCGCGATCGCCGAAGGCCTGGCCCAGCGCATCATCAATGGTGAAGTGCCGGATGGCCTCAAGGGCAAACGCCTGTTGTCCCTGGACATGGGGGCGTTGATTGCCGGTGCCAAATATCGCGGTGAGTTCGAAGAGCGGCTCAAGGCATTGCTCAACGAACTGTCGAAGCAGGAAGGACAGATCATTCTGTTCATCGACGAGCTGCATACCATGGTTGGCGCCGGTAAGGGCGAAGGCTCGATGGATGCAGGCAACATGCTCAAGCCGGCCCTGGCGCGCGGTGAATTGCATTGCGTCGGCGCTACCACGCTCAATGAGTACCGCCAATATATAGAGAAGGATGCCGCTCTCGAACGGCGCTTCCAGAAAGTGTTGGTGGACGAACCGAGCGAAGAGGACACCATTGCCATCCTGCGTGGCCTGAAAGAGCGCTACGAGGTTCACCACAAGGTGGCGATCACCGACGGTGCGATCATCGCGGCGGCCAAGCTCAGTCATCGCTACATCACTGACCGGCAATTGCCGGACAAGGCCATCGACCTGATCGACGAGGCTGCCAGCCGCATCCGCATGGAGATCGATTCCAAGCCCGAAGTGCTGGACCGACTCGAGCGTCGCCTGATTCAACTGAAGGTGGAATCCCAGGCGCTGAAGAAAGAAAGCGACGACGCAGCGAAGAAACGTCTGGAAAAACTCCAGGAAGAAATCGCTCGGCATGAGCGCGAGTACTCGGACCTCGAAGAAATCTGGAATTCGGAAAAAGCCGAGGTGCAGGGTTCTGCGCAGATCCAGCAAAAGATCGAACAGTCCCGCCAGGAACTGGAAACCGCTCGCCGCAAGGGCGACCTGAACCGCATGGCGGAATTGCAGTACGGGGTGATCCCGGACCTGGAACGCAGCCTGCAAATGGTCGACCAGCATGGCAAAGCGGAAAACCAGTTGCTGCGCAGCAAGGTGACTGAAGAAGAGATCGCCGAAGTTGTTTCGAAGTGGACCGGTATTCCCGTGTCGAAGATGCTCGAAGGCGAGCGCGAAAAACTGATGAAGATGGAAAGCCTGTTGCACCAGCGTGTGATTGGCCAGGACGAAGCGGTGGTCGCGGTTTCCAACGCGGTACGGCGTTCCCGCGCCGGGTTGTCCGACCCGAACCGGCCGAGCGGCTCGTTCATGTTCCTCGGCCCTACCGGTGTCGGTAAAACCGAGCTGTGCAAGGCGCTGGCCGAGTTCCTCTTTGACACTGAAGAGGCGATGGTGCGGATCGACATGTCCGAATTCATGGAGAAACATTCCGTGGCTCGCTTGATCGGGGCGCCACCAGGCTATGTCGGCTACGAAGAAGGCGGGTATCTGACCGAGGCGGTGCGTCGCAAGCCTTACTCGGTGATCCTCATGGACGAAGTCGAGAAGGCGCACCCGGATGTGTTCAACGTCTTGCTGCAAGTGCTTGAAGACGGTCGCCTGACGGATAGCCATGGCCGCACGGTGGACTTCAAGAACACTGTGATCGTCATGACTTCCAACCTGGGGTCGGTGCAGATCCAGGAACTGGTCGGTGATCGTGAAGCACAGCGTGCGGCGGTAATGGATGCGATTTCCACGCACTTCCGGCCTGAGTTCATCAACCGGGTCGACGAAGTGGTGATCTTCGAACCGTTGGCGCGGGATCAGATCGCCGGCATTACCGAGATCCAGTTGGGTCGTCTGCGTAGTCGTCTGACTGAACGTGAGCTCAAACTCGAGCTCAGCCCTGAGGCGATGGATAAGCTCATCGCGGTGGGTTACGACCCGGTGTATGGCGCTCGGCCGCTCAAGCGAGCGATTCAGCGCTGGATCGAGAACCCGCTGGCACAGCTGATTCTGTCGGGCCGATTCATGCCAGGCGACACAGCCCACGGTGTGGTGGAAAACGACGAAATCGTCTTCGTCTGATCCTCGGCGGCAGCAAAAATGAAAAGGCCTCGCATTGCGAGGCCTTTTTTTCGTTAGGCTGTTGAACTCAAAGGAAAAGGCTTGTAAAGTGCGCCCCGCAGTCAGTCACCCGCCAGGGTTTTTGCTCCCCAAGCAGGAATCCAAAATAAGTTGCAAATCATTAACTTGAAAGCAATTTAGGGGGTTGACAGAGGTGCTGAAGATTGTAGAATAGCGCGCCTCAGACACACGAACGCAGCGATGCGAACGAGTCGAAGAGAACGCAGTAAAGCTTCAATGTTGTAAATTGAAATATGTAGTTCCGTGATAGCTCAGTCGGTAGAGCAAATGACTGTTAATCATTGGGTCCCAGGTTCGAGTCCTGGTCACGGAGCCAATTTCAAACCGGGGTATAGCGCAGTCCGGTAGCGCGCCTGCTTTGGGAGCAGGATGTCAGGAGTTCGAATCCCCTTACCCCGACCATATTAAAAATCCTCGTATCGAAAGATACGGGGATTTTTTTTTGTCTTCGAAAAACGCTCTCGAACACCATAAAAACTTGTGGGAGCTGGCTTGCCAGCGATTGCGGTGGGTCATTCAGCGAAGATGTCGACTGAGACACCGCAATCGCGGGCAAGCCCGCTCCCTCAGGGATTGGCGTGTTTTAGTGCAGCTTGAGCCGTGGCTCAGTCCCACGTCCGATCTTGCTGCCCAGCATCAGCATTGCCGTACGGAACGGCCCGTACAGCGCCATCTGGTGCATACGATACAGCGAAACGTAAAACATCCGCGCCAACCAGCCTTCAAGCATTACGCTGCCGGTGAGGTTGCCCATCAAATTACCGACTGCCGAAAAACGCGACAGCGAAATCAGCGAGCCGTAGTCGGTGTACTTGTATTCCGGCAGCGCCTTGCCTTCGATCCGTAGCTTCAGCGATTTGGCCAGCAGTGACGCTTGTTGGTGCGCAGCCTGGGCTCGCGGCGGTACGTTGCGGTCGCTGCCCGGCTGCGGGCAGGCGGCGCAGTCGCCGAAGGCGAAGATGTTCTCGTCGCGGGTGGTTTGCAGGGTCGGCAGCACTTGCAGCTGATTGATGCGGTTGGTTTCCAGGCCGTCGATGTCCTTGAGGAAA
>NZ_RCOB01000203.1:0-2275 GCF_004307665.1 Pseudomonas sp. Sample_16 | reverse complement strand
ACCGCGAAGTCCTGCGCACCCAGGGCGCGCTCACCAGTTGCTTCGGCTACGACGCCATGGGCCGCAAGAGCTGGCAGTTCGCCTCGCGCCTGCCGGCGGAAAAACTCTCACGCATCCACAACCCCGGTATCCAGCCCGATCTGCTGGTGGAGCACGCCTACAACCCGATCCACCGCCGCCATCAGTACGACCCGGCTGGCGAGTTGACCCGTACCCTCGACAAACTGCGCGGCGAGATCAAGTACGAATACGAAGCCAACGGCCAGTTGCACAGCCGTGACACGGGCCAACTGATCGACAGCGAAGAGTTCCGCTACGACGCCGCGGCGAACCGGCTGAACTTCAACACCAGCCAGTTCGACCACGTCAAAGACAACCGTCTCAAGCGCTGGCGAGATCAGGAATATGCCTACGATGCGTGGGGCAACCTGATTGAGAAACGCAGCGGGATGGGCACGCTGCAGACGTTTGTTTATGACTGTGAGAATCGGCTGGTCCGGGCTGAGACGTTGGTCAACGGAAAGCTGGAGAGTACCGGTGCATATCGGTACGACAGCCTCGGACGGCGGGTTGCCAAGGTTTCAGAGTTCAAGGGTAAAACCGAGCAGAAGCATTTCCTGTGGCAAGGTCTGCGGATGTTGCGCGAGGAAAGTCCGGGGCGGAGCAGTCTGTACCTGTATGAGCCGGGCAGTTATGCCCCCTTGGCGCGGGTGGACCAGGAAGAGGGTGAAGCGCAGCAGCTTTACTACTTCCATACCGACCAGATTGGTACGCCGCTGGAGATGACTGACCGGGAAGGGCAGATCGTCTGGCAGGCGACGTACAAGGCGTGGGGCTCGCTGGAGCGATTGGACGTCAACGAAGTCGAGCAGAATCTGCGGTTTCAGGGGCAGTATTTCGACGACGAGACGGGGCTGCACTACAACACGTTTCGGTATTACGATCCGGAGGTGGGGCGGTTTGTTACGCAGGATCCGATTGGACTAATTGGGAGCTTTAATCTTTACGAGTATGCTCCAAACTCAATAGCTTGGGTTGACCCTTCTGGTTTAAGCCCAGAAGACTTGGTCAGATATAAACCGAGGGCATCGGTGACCCCGCAAGCGGGCGCACGAGGCACTGCTATTAGCCGAGCCTGGGGTGAGGAGAGGGCGCTCGTTGAGAGAGGCGGAGGTAGTCGAAATTGGACCGCTGCGGAGCGCCATCCTATTTTAGGCACTCGCAATAATGCGCAGCTTTCTTCAATCATGTCCGAAGCTGGTTACACTGGCCATCATATTAATAGCGTCGAGGGCAATGGTCGCCTTGGACCCGCTTGGAAGGGTGATCCGAGGAATATCGTTTTCTTGCAGAATGCTAATCATCCAAGTGGTATCGATGAGCACTTGAATAGCCCTCAGGGACACCGCGGAAGTTACACAAACGCAGGGAAGGGACGCTTAATCGATCGTGTCAAAAGTGCAGCGAAATTAGGTTCCTGTGGTTAATGATTTACGTTTTGGAGGACGCTATGAATGGTATAGGGCATGCAGCGGCTGAGTTGGCCAGAGTCCATAATAAATATAACCTGTCCGGTAGTTTTCAGCGGCGCGGTGAAGTTAGTCTTAAATGGCCTTCGACTCTTGGTCGCTCAGTTGAGTTGGATGATTTTTTCAATGATTATGAGCCGGTTGATGTCAAAATCGAAACAGGATTTACGCCGTTAAAGCTTTTTAGTCTTGACTCGATTGAGAAAGGTCAAGTTGGCTATAAGTGGGTTAATGTGGGGTCAGTTACTAAGTTAAACAAGGAGTGGAATCAAGCTTTTGTAGTCGTGATGGATGATTCTGGGGGCGGAAAGCCTGTTATTGCAGTAACAAATGTCAAGAATACTCCGGTTTATGCAAGTTATAGTGCGGTTGCCCCCTTTAAAATTTCAGATTCGCTAGCTGATTTTATTTTTGCATTGGCGAAGCTGGTTGAGATTGTTTATGGCGAATTTAATGTTTTTGAGATTTCTGATGATGACGGATTGAGCTCGTTATTTGTTGCGAGAGTGAATGATGAAATCTCTCCTCTATTAGGTGAAGAAAACTTTGAAAGATTTTTTGACTACTTTTACGGCTGAGCACGTTTTTTTGCCATAATTTCCCCGCTGTTCGCTCTTTTATAATCCAACGTAAAAGAAGTGGCTGCCAACGTTGTCTCAGCCGCTTCCTCTATTGTAATTATCGACGCCAGCCACAAGTCCAAATACCTGTGGTGGAACACCCTGGCCCAGGTCGAGCGCTTCCAG
>NZ_RCOB01000051.1:0-829 GCF_004307665.1 Pseudomonas sp. Sample_16 | reverse complement strand
ATTCCCACGCAGAGCATGGGAACGATCAGGCGTGCACATTCGTTGTGTGTCTCGCAGATCAGAACGCCGGCACTACCGCGCCTTTGTACTTCTCAACGATGAACGCTTTCACTTCCGGGCTGTGAAGTGCAGCCGCCAGTTTCTTCCTCTCTTTTGATCATTCCCACGCTCTGCGTGGGAATGCCGCCATGGACGCTCTGCGTCCACCTGTGACGCGGAGCGTCACGGGATTCATTCCCACGCAGAGCATCGGAACGATCGGGCGTGCACATTCACAGCGCAAAAAAAGGGGACGCCGCTGGCGTCCCCTTTTTTCGTTGCGTTCGCAGATCAGAACGCTGGCACTACCGCGCCTTTGTACTTCTCGACGATGAACGCTTTCACTTCCGGGCTGTGCAGTGCAGCCGCCAGTTTCTTCATCGCTTCGCTGTCCTTGTCGTCCGGGCGGGCAACGAGGATGTTCACGTAAGGCGAGTCGCTGCCTTCGATGACCAGTGCGTCTTTGGACGGGTCGAGTTTGGCTTCCAGCGCGTAGTTGGTGTTGATCAGGGCCAGGTCGACCTGGGTCAGCACGCGCGGGATGGTGGCGGCTTCCAGTTCACGGAACTTGAGGTTCTTCGGGTTGGCGGTGATGTCCTTGACGGTCGACAGGATGTTGTTCGCATCCTTCAACTGGATCACGCCAGCCTTGGCCAGCAGCAACAGCGCACGGCCGCCGTTGGTGGCGTCGTTCGGGATAACGACGGTGGCGGTGCTTGGCAGCTCTTCCAGTGTTTTGTACTTGCTGGAGTAAACGCCCAGCGGCTCCAGGTGCACGCCGGCGACCGAC
>NZ_RCOB01000057.1:0-57468 GCF_004307665.1 Pseudomonas sp. Sample_16 | reverse complement strand
TGTTCATGGGCATTTACATGCGCTACATCCGCCCGGGCCGCATCGGTGAGATCTCTATCATCGGCGTGCTGTTGCTGCTGGGTTCGATCTGGCTTGGTGGCGAGATCGCCGCTGACCCGGTGTGGGCCAAGGCCTTTACCTTCACGGGAATCCAGATCACCTGGATGCTGATCGGCTACGGTTTTGTCGCGGCAGTGTTGCCGGTATGGCTGATCCTGGCGCCGCGCGACTACCTGTCGACCTTCCTGAAAATCGGCACCATCGTTGCCCTGGCCATCGGTATTCTGGTGACCATGCCGGAGCTGAGAATGCCGGCGCTGACCCAGTTCGTCGACGGTACCGGTCCAGTGTGGAAGGGCGGTCTGTTCCCGTTCCTGTTCATCACCATTGCCTGTGGCGCGGTATCGGGCTTCCACTCGTTGATTGCTTCCGGCACCACGCCGAAGCTGCTGGCCAGTGAAGGTCATGCCCGCTACATCGGCTACGGCGGCATGCTGATGGAGTCCTTCGTGGCAATCATGGCCATGGTCGCCGCTTCGGTGATCGATCCGGGTGTGTACTTCGCGATGAACAGCCCGGCCGCCGTCGTCGGCGCCGATGCTGTAACCGTCGCGCAAACCATCAGCAGTTGGGGCTTTGCAATCACCCCGGAAGCGCTGCAAGCGGTGGCCCATGACATCGGTGAAACCACCATCCTGGCCCGTGCCGGCGGTGCACCAACCCTGGCCGTCGGTATCGCGCAGATCCTGCACAGCGTGCTGCCGGGTGAAAACACCATGGCGTTCTGGTACCACTTCGCGATCCTGTTCGAGGCGCTGTTTATCCTCACGGCGGTAGACGCCGGTACCCGTGCCGGTCGTTTCATGCTGCAAGACTTGCTCGGCTCGTTCGTTCCGGCCCTCAAACGTACCGAATCCTGGACCGCCAACCTGGTTGCAACTGCCGGTTGCGTGGCGATGTGGGGTTATCTGCTGTATCAAGGCGTGATCGACCCGCTGGGTGGCATCAACACCTTGTGGCCGTTGTTCGGTATTTCCAACCAGATGCTGGCCGGTATTGCGCTGATGCTCGGCACCGTGGTGCTGATCAAGATGAAGCGCCAGCGTTACGTCTGGGTCACGTTGCTGCCAGCCGTTTGGCTGCTGATCTGCACCACGACGGCGGGCTTCATCAAGTTGTTCGACGCTAACCCGGCAGTCGGCTTCCTGGCCTTGGCCAAGAAGTACAGCGATGCCTTGGCCAACGGTCAGGTATTGGCGCCAGCGAAAAGCATCGACCAGATGCAGCACGTGATCTTCAACGCCTACACCAATGCAACGCTGACCGCGCTGTTCCTGTTCGTGGTGTTCAGCATCCTGTTCTTTGCGCTCAAGGTCGGCGTTGCCGCCTGGGGTACCAAAGAGCGCACGGATAAAGAAGCGCCGTATCAAGCGCTGCCGGATGCCTGATCATGTTCAATGACCTGAGTCGTCTCGGCAAATACCTCGGTCAGGCCGCGCGCCTGATGGTGGGCATGCCTGACTACGATAACTACGTCGAGCACATGCAAACCAAGCACCCGGACCAGCCGTTGATGGACTACGAGGCGTTCTTCCGCGAACGCCAGGAGGCCCGTTACGGGAGCAAGGCTGGACCGAAGTGTTGTTGAGTGAATAAAAAAACCGGCCTGAACAGGCCGGTTTTTTTATGCGCAATTCTGTAACGCCAGCGGATCACGCCGCCAGGCGAGCCGAGGCATGGTCACTGTGTGTAACCTGAACCTCGGTATTTCGTTCGCGGGGCGCCAAGTCCCGCCGTTGTTGTGCCTGCATTGCCCGATCAGCCAGTTTGGCCTTGTGGATCAGGCGACAGAATACGAAGGCGGTGGCGATTGACAGCAATGGCCAGTAGATGAACAGCGCTTTCATGGACATGGCGTTTCCTCATGCTGCCGATGTTTTTGGTGACTACCGAGTGTGTATGGCAGTGGTGTAATGTCATTGTGACATCTTTTCATGAAAAAGACTGTTCATTTCTTGTGTATCGGCATGAATAGTCGCTAGGAATGGCCATTTCAAAGTCACTTCCAAACCAAAGCGGGATAGCCGTTTGCCAGGGGTATCGGTATGCTCTGCGCGTCGTCTGAATGCCATCGATTAATAACTACAGTGATGCCATGAGCCAATCAGAATCGCGTGCGAATGTTCTAGCGCTTTATCCGGAAGACTCCCGCGAGGCCGCAGCGTTGCTCAAGCAAGCCGTGCCCCTGATGGTTCGCCACAACATTCCGCCCAATCCTGTGCATTACGCGCTCTGGTACACCTATAGCAAGGGGCTGGATCCGGAGCTCAACCGGCACCTGGACCGGGTTGTGCGGGACTTCGACGGTTGCCCGCCAGAATCCGCCACCCGGCTGTTTCGCGAATACATCATTCGTGACGAGCTGGAAGACGCCCGCGCCGAGCAGCACCAGGTCATCAGTCTGGTCGACGGGATGGAG
Source organism: Pseudomonas sp. Sample_16 (assembly GCF_004307665.1). NCBI lineage: Bacteria > Pseudomonadati > Pseudomonadota > Gammaproteobacteria > Pseudomonadales > Pseudomonadaceae > Pseudomonas > Pseudomonas sp. Sample_16. Next base: position 54,989 of record NZ_RCOB01000057.1, on the reverse strand, counting down.
CGCGACATTTCGCGTAGCGTGCAGGGCAGTCAGAACTTCCAGAACCGCTTGGGGCAGTGCCTTGAAATGCTCGACGAACCGGTCAGCGATCGCTTGCCGGGCATTCTCAATGAGCTGCAGCAGAGCACCCGCGTGATGCAAAGCCAGCAGGAGCACTTCCTCGGCCAGTTGCAATCTGCGCAAAACGAAATCAAGACCCTGCGCGACAAACTGGAGCGCGCCCAACGGGCCGCCACCGTCGATGGCCTGACCGAACTGCTCAATCGCACAGCGTTTACCCGTTTGCTGCAGCAGGCACTCGGCAAGGCCTCCCGGGCGGTGGCGCTGGTCATGCTCGACATCGACCATTTCAAGCAATTCAACGATCAGTACGGTCACCCATTGGGCGACCGCGTGTTGCAGCATGTCGGGCAAGTGTTGCGCGGCGCGCTGCCCGCCAATGCATTCGCAGGACGTTACGGCGGCGAGGAGTTCTGTGTCGTGCTCGAGGGCTGCGCCGATCTGGCCGCCGCCCATGCCTTCGCCGAACACCTGCGCCTGAAAGTGCAATCCCTGCGGATCAAGGCGCGTGGCACCGATACTGTGCTGGACACGATCACCGCGTCTTTCGGTGTCGCCTTCGCACAGCCCGATGACAATCTGGAAAGCCTGGTGACCCGCGCTGATGACGGACTGTATGAAGCCAAGCGCAACGGTCGCAATCAGGTGCATGCCTTGCAGAAAAGCCCGGCATCGTCTTGCGGTTGCGTCGCGCCGGATTTCTGTTTACTGACCGTCCACGCTGCGCGGCACGCCGAAGGGGTTGCTGTCACGCAAGACCTCGGGCAGTAGCGCGTCAGGGAAGCCCTGATAGGACAACGGACGCAAAAAACGCTCGATCGAGGTCATGCCCACCGAGGTGAAGCGGCTGTCTGACGATGCCGGAAACGGTCCGCCGTGAATGGTGGCGTACGACACCTCCTGCGGATGGGCGAAAGCGTTGACCACGATTCGCCCGGTACGACGCTCGAGGATCGGCAGCAATCGGCGGGCCAGTTCAAAGTCTTCTTCCTCCAAATGCATTGCCGCGCTGAGTTGGCCGCGCAGTGCACGCGCTACCGCGAGCATTTGCGCCTGATCCTTGACCTTCACCAACAGCGCTGCCGGACCGAACACTTCGTGTGCCAGGGCCGATTCGCTGAGGAAGCGATCGCCGTCCACTTCAAGCAAGGCCGACTGGCCATCCAGGTCTGCCACCGCCGCCGTGCCTTCAGCGACAGGTTGAGCGCCAGCGTTTTGCAGGTGGTCCAGACCGCTGAGGTAGGACGCGTGAATGCCCGGCGTCAGCATCGGACGCGCTGGTGCGTCAGCCACACGTTTGATCATGGCGGCACGCATGGCTTCGAACCCGGCGCCTTCGATGGCAATCAGGATCGCCGGCTTGAGGCAGGCTTGCCCGACGTTGACCAGCATGCGCTCGACAAATCCGTCACCGATCTGCGTGCCGCGCACGGCCAACGCCTGGGGCAGGATGAACGTCGGGTTGACGCTGGTCATCTCGGTGAACACCGGGATGGGCTCGGCGCGCAGCTGTGCGCGGCGGTACAGCGCCATGCCACCCTGTTCCGAACCGGTGAAGGTCACGGCCTTGATCAATGGATGGTCGACCAGCGCCTCGCCGATGGCATTGCCGCCGCCACGCACCATGGAGAACACGCCTTCGGGCAAACCGCTGTCCTGCACGGCTTTGCGAATGGCCAACGCTTGAATCTCCGAGGCACCAGGATGCGCGTTGTGCGCCTTGACGATCACCGTCGCGCCGGCCGCCAGCGCTGAAGCAGTATCGCCACCGGCTACCGAGTAGCTGATGGGAAAGTTGCTCGCACCAAAAATGGCCACCGGGCCGAGGGCGATTTTCTGCAGGCGATGATCCATGCGCGGCCGTGGCTGGCGATCAGGCTGCGCCGGATCGATGGCCAGTTGCAGGAAGCGACCTTTGCGCACCACTTCGGCGAACTGACGGAACTGGGTGGCAGCCTTCGCCGCTTCGCCCTGGAGTTGCGCCTCGGGCAGGCCGGTTTCCAGTGCGGCCCGCGCCGCCAAGGGCTGGGCGAGCGCATCGAGGTTAGCGGCGATGCGCTCGAGGAACGCCGCGCGTTCAGTCAGTGAAGTATGGCTGTAGTGGTCGAACGCTTCGTCGGCAAGATTGGCCGCCATGTCCACTTCGTTGACGCCACCGAAGGCGAAGTCCGGCTCGATGAGCAGATTGGTCGCTGGGTTGAGCGCTTTCATGGTCCCGGCACTGGCGGGGACTTCGCTGGCGCCGATCAACAGGTTTCCGGTCAGTTTCATGTTTGGCTCACGGCTTGAGGGTGGCGATCAGTTGCTCGGTCGTCACAATCGAATGGGCATACGTCGGGCCATTCAGTTCATGGGCGGCGTGCATCATTTCCGGTTTGAACGCGGCGGTGGCGTCGCGTACCAGGGTGACGTGATAGCCGAGTTCCTGGGCGTAACGGGCAGTGGCCTCAATGCAGGTGTTGGCGAGGAGGCCGACGATGATCACGTGAGTGATGCCTTTCTGTTTGAGCCGAAAATCCAGGTCGGTATTGGCAAAACCGCTGGAACCCCAATGCTCCTGGACGATGATGTCGCCTTCCTGTGGCGCGAAATCGGGATGCCATTCGCCACCCCATTCGCCACGTGCGAAGTGATGCATGTGCTGGATCTTGCATTGGGTGGGGCTGGGGTGATCCCAGTTTTCGTAGTCGCCGTGTTCCCAGCGACGGTGCGGTACGATGACCACCGGAATGTCGAGGGCGCGGACGGTGCGGTCGAGGCTGCGCAGGTTATCGAGCAAGCCGACCTGCTTGGCGATGGGCTCGAGCAAGGGGAAGATCTTGCCGCCTTCGGACAGGAAATCATTGTAGGGGTCGACCAGCAGGTAAGCGGTCCGATCAAGCGGGTAGGCTGCGTTGGACATGACGGATACTCCAGGAATTTAGACTGACCCATGCCATGGGATTGCCTTGGCATGTTGTTAGTATGATAATCATAGTAACTAGGAAAGAGGCAAGCCCGTATGGCGGTAAAGAAGAATAGTCCTGAAACGTTGTGCCCGATTGCACGGGCCGAGGACATCGTCGGCGATCGCTGGACCGTGCTGGTTTTGCGCGAGTTGTTCATGCGCAATCATCGTTATGACGAGATTCAAGTGCAGACGGGCGGCACGCCGCAGATGGTCGCGGCGCGTCTTAAAAGCCTGGAGGCTGACGGGATGGTTGAGCGCCGCGCCTACAGCGAGCGGCCGCCGCGCTACGAGTACCACCTCACTGCCAAGGGCGAGGCGTTTTACTCGGTGGTCCTGGCGTTGCGTGCCTGGGGCGAGACCTGGTGCAAATCCCCGGACGAGGGGCTGGCCGTGCGTCATATCCACCGGGTCTGCGGCCAGCCTGCGGGACTCGGGCCGTTGTGTGCCCATTGCGGCGAGTTGCTGAGTCGTGAAACGCTGATCAGCGAGCCCGCGCCAGCCTACATCGAAGAACGCGCTGCACGGCGCGACGCTTTCAAGGGCAAGCGCGGGACGGTGGTCGATAAACTCGAACAGTGAGGCGCAGGTGGCATGAGGCCGCTAACGCCGACTATTCGTTCGAGTAATAGTGACCATCATTGATCACAAGTTCTGTTGCCTGCAGCAAACAGTGAAAATTGCGCCCAACTCAAACGCTTTTAACGGAACCGGCGCGATGAAGATTTTAACTCCACTGGCCCTTGTCGCATTTGTGCTGTTGTCGGGTTGTGCCTCCACGCCAAACGACCCGACGCTGACATTGCAGACGAAAAAAGCACCTGAAGAATACGCAGAGTGCGTTCTGCCAAAACTGCATGAAGGTGCACTGCACACCACCGTCTCGGAAACTCAGCGCAGTTACCGGATCGTGGTCTCGAGCAAGGTGGCTGCCGACGACGTTCTCGAGGCCTACAAAGGCAAAGTGTTCCTGTACGAGCGCGCTTTGCTGGCGTCGACGTTCGGTCCTTCCCGGCTTGAACGCGCTGCCCAGGAATGTCTGTGAGGCACCGCTAGCAGGTTCGCTCCCGCCGGGATCAGGTTCGCGCCGCTGTGCTGCTGCGCAACGTCAACTCAAATGGCAACACCACATGCCGCTGTGCCAGCGGTTTTTTCTCGATCAGCGCGATCAACATTTCGACGGCTGTCTGGCCGAACATTTCCGCCGGTTGCGCGATGGTCGTCAGCGGCGGGTCGCAGTAAGCCGCGAAAGGGATATCGTCGAACCCCACCAACGAAACATCCTCTGGCACGCGCAGGCCTTGTTGCTTGATGTGCTTGAGCGCACCGATGGCCATCTCGTCATTTTCGCAAAACAACGCGGTGGGACGATCGGCCAGTTTCAGCATCGCTGCCGCGCCGTCATAGCCGGCTTTGAGGCTGAAATCACCGTGGCAGATCAAGGCAGGATCGGAGGCAATGCCCGCCTGATCCAAGGCAGCCTGATAACCCGCCACGCGATCGCGGGTCAGCGGGCTGCTTTTCGGGCCTTTGATCAGGCCGATGCGGCGGTGGCCGAGTGCGATCAAATGTTCAGTCATGGCCTTGGCGGCGGCGCGGTTGTCGAGGCTGATCGTTGGATGGCGACCGCCCTGGATGACTTCGCAGGCGTTGACGATGGGCGGCAGTTCGGCGTTGGGGAAGGGCGCCTCGAACGGGTCGTAGGCACGCAGCTGGATCACGCCATCGGCTTGGTGGTTGTACACCAGTTCGGCGAATTCCCGTTCGATTTCCTCCCGCCCCTGGGTGTCGCACAGTAGCAAACGATAGTTTGCGGCCTGAGCAGCCTGTTGCGCACCGCTGATGACCCGGGCGAAGAATGTATTGGCGATGGCCGGCACCAGAATCACCAGATTGCCGGTCCTGCGCGAGCGAAACTGCACCGCCATCAGGTTCGGACGGTAACCGGCCTGTTCCACGGCGGCATTGACCTTGTCGCGGGTTTCGGGGAGCACGCGCTCGGGCGACTTCAGTGTGCGGGACACCGTGGCCACCGAGACACCGGCCAACCGGGCTACTTCGCGGATATTGGACAAGACCACCTCGTTTTCAAACAGCGCGGCCGGCGAGCTTACCGCAGGTCGGTCATGGGCTGAAATGTTCGTCAAGTTTTAACCGGGGTTTGACAGGTCACTGAACTGAGCCTAAATTTCCGCCACGATGTAACCGGTTACATCATGACCGGATTCCAGCCCAGATAGAGAAAAAATGCAATGAACGCTGTCGTGCCAAAAATAAGAATGGGATTTGTCGGCGGTGGCGAAGGTGCCTTCATCGCCAAGGCCCACCGTCAGGCCGCCGGGCTCGATGGGCGCTTTGAACTGGTGTGTGGCGCGTTCAGCCGCGACGCCGAAAACAATCAAGGCACCGGCGCAGCGCTGGGCTTGGCGGCGTCACGCTGCTACAGCGACTGGCGCCAAATGCTCGAAGCCGAACGTGCCTTGCCAATGGAACAACGCATGGAACTGGTGGTGATCGTCACCCCCAATCATCTGCACGCGCCGGTTGCCAGCGAGGCGCTGAGCGCGGGGTTTCATGTATTCAGTGAAAAACCCGCAGCGTTGAATCTGGCCGAACTGCACACCCTCAAAACGGTGGTCGAGCGCAGCGATCGTTTGTACGGCCTGGCCCACACTTATCTGGGTTATCCCATGGTCTGGCAAGCGCGGGACATGGTGCGCAGTGGTGTGATCGGCGCCGTGCGGAAAGTGATTGTCGAGTATCCCCAAGGCTGGCTGAGCCAGGACGTCGCCGGGCAGGGCAACAAGCAGGCCGCCTGGCGTGATCTGCCTGAGCAGTCCGGTTTGGGTGGATGCATCGGTGATATCGGCACCCACGCGTTTTCCCTGGCCGAATTTGTCGCGGATCAACCCATTGAGCAGCTGTGCGCAATGCTGGGTATCCATATTGACGGCCGACAGCTGGACGACGATGCCTCGATGCTGTTCAAGATGGCCGATGGCGCCAGTGGCGTGCTGATTGCCAGCCAGGTCTGCGCGGGCGAAGAGAACCCGTTGAAGGTCCGTGTCTACGGCGACAAGGGCGGGTTGGAGTGGCGGCAGGAGGAACCGGCCAGCCTGATCCACCGAGCACTCGATCAGCCGTTGCGCATCCTGCGTTCCGGGGTCGGCCAGGCGTGGTTGTGCGAAGCCGCCAGCCAGCGGATGCGCCTGCCCGCTGGCCATCCCGAAGGCTATCTCGAAGCCATGGCCAATCTGTACGGCGATTTTGCCAATGCGATTCGAGGTGAGGTTGCCGGGCATGACGCGCCGGGCGTGCCCGGTATCGACGTCGGCCTGCGTGGCATGGCGTTCATTGAAACCGTCATCGCCAACCATCGCGGCGACGCCAAGTGGACCGAACTGGTCTGTACCCCATGACGCTGGAGACCTCCATGACCGACTTTTCTCAATCTTCATCCGGCATGCGCGGCCCGGGGATTTTCCTTGCGCAGTTCATGTCCGCCGAGGTTCCGTTCGATACCTTGGCCAACATCGCCCGATGGGCGGCCTCCCAGGGTTACAAAGGTATTCAGTTGCCGACGCTGGGGACGCAGTTCATCGACCTCGCACGCGCTGCCGAAAGCCAGAGCTACTGCGACGAATTGAAAGCCGTGTGTGCCGACGCGGGTGTCGAAATCAGCGAGCTGTCGACCCATCTGCAGGGGCAACTGGTGGCAGTGCATCCGGCGTTCGATACGCTGTTCGATGATTTCGCGCCACAGCATTTGCGTGGGCAGCCCGAGGCGCGCACTGCATGGGCCATCGACCAGTTGAAACTGGCCGCGCGCGCCAGTCAACGTCTGGGCTTGAAGGCTCACGCGACGTTTTCCGGTGCGTTGCTGTGGCCATACATGTACCCGTGGCCACAGCGTCCGGCCGGTTTGGTCGAGCAAGGTTTCGCCGAACTGGCCAAGCGCTGGCTGCCGATCCTCGACTGCTTCGAAGCCGCCGGGGTTGACCTGTGCTACGAAATCCACCCCGGCGAAGACCTGCATGACGGCGCTTCGTTCGAGCGTTTTCTCGAGGCAGTCGATCACCATCCCCGCGCCGCCATCCTCTACGACCCGAGCCATCTGTTGCTGCAGCAAATGGATTACCTGGGGTTCATCGACCGCTACCACGAGCGCATCCGCATGTTCCACGTCAAGGACGCCGAGTTCCGCCCCGATGCCCGTTCGGGTGTCTATGGCGGTTACCAAGGCTGGGTCGAGCGGCCGGGGCGCTTCCGCTCGTTGGGCGACGGCCAGATCGATTTCAGATCGATCTTCAGCAAATTGACCCAATACGACTTCGACGGTTGGGCCGTGCTGGAGTGGGAATGCTGCCTGAAGGATTCCGCGCAGGGTGCCGCTGAAGGTGCAGCGTTCATCGAGCGACACATGATCACCAGGACGCGCAAAGCCTTCGACGACTTCGCCGGGGTGTCTGCTGATGAGCGTTTCAATCGGCGTTTGCTGGGGTTGCCCGACGCCTGATGCAGGTCCCTTGCTGATAAAAAACAACAATAAGACGGTGACTGTTATGACGTTGATGACCGCGCGACTGAGCGCAATGATGTTCCTGCAGTTCTTTATCTGGGGTGGTTGGTTCGTCACCCTCGGTACATTCCTTGCCAGCAATCTGGGCGCCAGTGGCGGGCAGATCGGCATGGCGTTTTCGACCCAGTCCTGGGGCGCGATCATCGCGCCTTTTGTGATCGGCCTGATTGCCGACCGGTTCTTCAATGCCGAGCGCATCCTCGCGGTGTTGCACCTGGTCGGCGCGGTATTGCTCTATCAGCTGTATCAAGCGCCTGACTTCAGCACGTTCTACCCGTTTGTGCTGGCCTACATGATGATTTACATGCCGACCCTGGCGCTGGTGAACTCGGTGGCTTTCCGCCAGATGAGCGACCCGGCCCTGGAGTTTTCGCGCATTCGCGTGTGGGGCACAATCGGCTGGATCGTCGCCGGTGTGGTGATCAGTTTTGTGTTCGCCTGGGACTCGCAAGCGGCGATTTCGTCTGGCGGGTTGCGCAATACGTTCTTGATGTCGGCGATCGCCTCGCTGCTGTTGGGGCTCTACAGCTTTACCTTGCCGCGTACCGCGCCATTGCAGCCGGAAGCGGGGCGTGTCGGTCTCAAGCAAATGCTCGGGCTGGACGCCCTCGGTCTGCTCAAGGATCGCAGCTACCTGGTGTTCTTCATCGCCTCGATCCTGATCTGCATTCCACTGGCGTTTTACTACCAGAACGCCAACCCGTTCCTGGCGGAAATCGGCGTGACCAATCCCACGGCGAAAATGGCCATCGGGCAAGTCTCCGAAGTGTTGTTCATGCTGCTTCTGCCGCTGTTCATCCATCGCTTCGGGATCAAGCTCGCGCTGTTGGTGGGCATGCTGGCGTGGGCCTTGCGCTATCTGCTGTTTGCCTACGGCAATAACGGCGACCTGGCCTTCATGCTGTTCACCGGCATCGCTTTGCACGGCATCTGTTACGACTTCTTCTTCGTTTCGGGCCAGATCTACACCGACGCCAAGGCCTCGGAACGTTTCAGGAGTTCGGCCCAAGGCTTGATTACGTTGGCGACTTACGGTCTGGGCATGCTGATCGGTTTCTGGGTGGCGGGGCAGGTGACCGATCACTACGCCACGACAGCGGGCGGCCATGACTGGAAGCACATCTGGTTGTTCCCGGCAGGTTTTGCATTGGTGATCTTTTTCTTCTTCTCCCTGGCGTTCAAAGGCCGGGAGGCTGTGGAGGTGCAAACTTCGGTTTGATGATCACCTGCCAGCGCACATTCGCCGTCCGCCTGCGCGCGGGCGGTGTCGGCAACGAATTCGCCAGCGGTCTCTCCCGCTCAGCGGCCATGACTGAAAAGCACAAGACTTGCAGCTGAAAAGCCGGATAATGGCCGCCATTCGTTTAGCTCGTATTCTGGTAATCCCGTATGGAAATCAAGGTCAACTTTCTCGACAACCTTCGACTTGAAGCCAAGTTCGATGACTTCACCGTGGTTGCCGACCAACCCATCCGCTACAAGGGCGATGGTTCGGCACCGGGTCCATTCGATTACTTCCTGGCTTCGTCGGCGTTGTGTGCGGCTTACTTTGTGAAGTTGTACTGCCAGACCCGCAACATTCCCACCGACAATATCCGCCTGTCCCAGAACAATATTGTCGACCCGGAAAACCGCTACAACCAGATCTTCAAGATTCAGGTCGAGTTGCCGGCCGACATCTCCGACAAGGACCGCCAGGGCATTTTGCGCTCCATCGACCGTTGCACGGTGAAGAAGGTGGTGCAAGCCGGGCCAGAGTTCGTGATTGAAGAAGTGGAGAACCTGGACGCCGATGCCCAGGCGTTGTTGATGCCTGCTTCCATGTCCGAGGCGGGCACCTACATCGTCGGCAAGGACCTGCCGCTGGAACAAACCATCGCCAACATGTCGGGCATTCTGGCCGGCCTGGGGATGAAGATCGAAATCGCTTCGTGGCGCAATATCGTGCCCAATGTGTGGTCGTTGCATATCCGCGATGCGCACTCACCGATGTGTTTTACCAACGGCAAGGGCGCGACCAAGGAAGGCGCGTTGGCGTCGGCGTTGGGCGAATTCATCGAACGCTTGAACTGCAATTTCTTCTATAACGATCAGTTCTGGGGTGAGGAACTCGCCAACGCGGCGTTTGTGCACTATCCGGACGAGCGCTGGTTCCAGCCTGGCCCTAAAGATGAACTGCCGAGCGAAATCCTCGACGATTATTGCCTGAAGATTTACAACCGCGATGGCGAGTTGCGTGGCTCGCACCTGTACGACACCAACTCGGGCAATGAAGAACGCGGCATCGTTTCGCTGCCGTTTGTGCGCCAGTCGGACGGCGAAGTGGTGTATTTCCCGTCCAACCTGATCGAAAACCTGTACCTGAGCAACGGCATGAGTGCCGGCAACACCTTGGCCGAGGCGCAGGTGCAGTGCCTGTCGGAAATCTTCGAGCGCGCGGTCAAGCGCGAAATCATCGAAGGCGAGTTTGCCCTGCCGGACGTGCCTGCCGAGGTGCTGGCGAAATACCCGGGAATCCTCGCTGGCATTCAGGCGCTGGAAGAGCAGGGCTTCCCTGTGCTGGTGAAGGATGCGTCACTGGGTGGCGAATTCCCGGTGATGTGCGTCACCTTGATGAACCCGCGCACCGGCGGCGTGTTCGCTTCGTTCGGCGCGCACCCGAGCCTGGAAGTAGCGCTGGAACGCAGCCTGACGGAACTGCTGCAGGGCCGCAGCTTCGAAGGCCTGAACGATTTGCCCCAGCCGACGTTTGAAGGCCATGCGGTGACGGAGCCGAACAACTTTGTCGAGCACTTCATCGATTCCAGCGGTGTGGTGTCGTGGCGCTTCTTCAGTGCCCAATCGGACTACGAATTCGTAGAGTGGGACTTCTCGGGCCAGGGTGAAAACTCCAATGCCGAGGAGGCCGCGACTTTGTTCGGTATTCTCGAAAACATGGGCAAGCAAGCGTATATGGCGGTATATGAGCACATCGGTGCAGTGGCCTGCCGCATTCTGGTGCCGGACTATTCGGAAATTTATCCGCTCGACGATCTGATTTGGGACAACACCAACAAAGCCCTGTTCTTCCGTGCCGACATTCTGAACCTGCACAGCCTCGACAAGGCCGGCCTGAAAGCACTGGTCAAGCGACTGGAAGACAGCGAGCTGGATGACTACACCGATATCACCACGCTGATCGGTATCGAATTCGACGACAACACCGCCTGGGGCCAGTTGACGATCCTGGAGTTGAAACTGCTGATTTATCTCGCTCTGCAGAAATACGAAGAAGCGAAAGAAGCGGTGGAAATGTTCCTGCAATACAACGACAACACGGTCGAGCGCGGCTTGTTCTACCAGGCCGTGAACGTGGTGCTGGAGATGAAGCTGGACGAAGACCTGGAACTGGAAGACTACGAAGCCAACTTCCGCCGCATGTTCGGCAACGAGCGGATGGACGCAGCCATCGGTTCGGTGGAGAGCACCGTGCGCTTCTATGGCTTGACGCCGACGAGCATGAAACTCGAAGGCCTCGACCGGCACCAGCGGCTGATCGACAGCTACAAAAAACTCCATGCAGCGCGGGCCAATATGACGGCTTTTTCCAACTGACAGGTCTGCTGCACCAATCCGTGTAGGAGCCAGCCTGCTGGCGATGGGCCTGAAGACAGCGCGTTCATTCAGGCAGAGCGCGTCATCGTTGACGACCATCGCGGGCAAGCCCGCTCCCACAGGGGATCTACTGTGGTCGAAAATCCCGATCACACCGGGATCCACTGTGGGAGCTGGCTTGCCAGCGATGGCGCCGGCACATTCAGCACTTCTGTGACTGATACCCTGCTTTCGTCGGAACGCCGCCAGGAGCGAGCCCGCTCTCACAAGGCTTGGGAGCCGAGCACAAAATCTTCCGCCAGCCCCAAAACCTGTAGGAGCATGGCTTGCCCGCGATGGCTGCCTGGCTGCCAGCCCATCTCTGCCAGATGTTCCCAAATCCTCGCGATCTTCCAGACGAGGCGCGTCTTCGTTGATGCCCATCGCGAGCAGGCTCGCTCCTACAGCAGCATCGGCTTTTTACATTCAGCCCTCGCTTGCTGAAAACATTCGCGCCAGCTGTCGCTGTTCGAACACCTCACTGACGAAGTCGATGAACACTCTTGTCTTGGCTGGCATCAGGGCGCGAGTGGCGAAGTACATCGAAATGGTTCCCGCGTCGGCGTACCAATCCGGTAGCAGTCGCACCAGGTCGCCGCGCTCGATCCAGCTCAGCACATCCGGGACTGCGAGAAAGCAGACACCCAAGCCCAGCAATGCGGCCTCGCGCATCGCCGCCGGGTCGTTGACGACAATGGTCTCCTTGAGACGGGCGGTCATTTCTGCGCCTTGCTTGTCGCGCAGGGTCCAATGCCTGACACGACCGGTGCGGCCGGAGCGCATTACGATTCCATTCAAGTCTTCGAGTGCGCCTGGATGGGGGGGTGAGGTTTTTCCACGCATGTATTGCGGTGATGCAACCGCGATGACATGAGCCGCAGAAAGTCGGCGCGAGATGACGCCTTGAGCCAGTTCAAAGCCTGCACCAATGGCCACGTCAAACCCCTCGGCGATCAGGTCTACCTGCCTGTTCTCGAAATGCCATTCCGGGCGAACCAACGGATACCGGGCCAAAAACTCTGGTAGCAGTGGCAGAACGTGGCTGATGCCAAAGGTGGGGGGCATGCTCACTTTCAACAGCCCGGCGGGCTCACCGTGGTCCGCGGCAATCGAGCTGATGGCGTTTTGCAACGCGTCCAGGTTGCCGCCAATGCTTGTCAGAAAATGCTCTCCGGCTTCGGTCAGCGTCAGCTTGCGTGTCGAACGATGAAACAATCTCACGCCGATGTTTCGCTCGAGCATCGCCACATTGCGACTGACGGCGGCGGGGGTCAGCGCGAGTTGGCGCGCGGTAGCCGAGAAGCTGCCGGACTCTGCACTACGGACGAAACATTCGAGATTGGCCAGGGTTTCCATGGGTCACCTGATACTAATGCTTGAAAATGATGCTAATCATTGCACGCTAATCAATTCATTTTCAGCAAGCCATGATGATTTCACCCTAACTCAAGAGTGAAATGTTCATGACAACTCAAACACTCCCGCTTGCTGGAAAAGTCGCCTTGGTGACCGGTGGTTCCCGTTCGATTGGTGCTGCGATTGCCAAGCGTCTTGCCGCTGACGGCGCACGGGTTGCGCTAACCTACAGCGCCTCGCCTGACAAGGCTGAAGAAGTCGTAAAGGCCATTAACGCTGATGGTGGACGCGCCATTGCCATTTTCGCTGATGCCGGCGAGCCCGCTGCCGTGCGTGCAGCCGTTGCGCAAACCGTAGAAACATTGGGTGGTATCGACATTCTGGTGAACAACGCCGGCCTTGCGCTCGGTGGTCCGATCGAGGACATCGAGTTTGAAACCTACCAGCGCATGATCGCCGTCAATGTCACTGGCGTTTTTATCGCCACTCAGGAAGCAGTTCGCTACATGAAAGACGGCGGCCGGATTATCCACATCGGCTCTTCCATGACCCGTTATGCCGCGTTCCCTACGGCGTCCCTCTACACCCTGACCAAAGGCGCCATCAGCGGTTTCAATCGCAGCCTCGTGCGTGATCTGGGACCTAAAGGCATCACGGTCAACACCGTTCACCCAGGCCCGACAGACACCGACATGAACCCGGATGGCGGCCCGGTGAGCGACATCGTGAAACCAGGCATCGCGGTGGGGCGCTACGGTCAATCCCACGAAATTGCCAGTGTTGTCGCGTTCCTCGCAGGGCCTGAAGCCTCCTTCGTCACTGGCGCAGACATCGTCGCGGACGGTGGTTTCACGGCCTGATCCAGCTCTTCATTAAACAGCCGCAATCCAATCGTGCGCAGGATCTGCGGCTGTTTTTGTAAGGGAAATCTTTACCCGGGTTGGAGATTTCCCCCCTTCGGATGCTGTTCGTCTTAATACCGCTGCGGTGATGACTGACTTACCTTGCACAGACAAGAGGCGTGTCGTCGCAGCGGACCTTTCCCTGAGTCCGCCTGGCGTTTTACCCATAACAACAAGAGGCCTGGCAATGCTCGATTCAAACGTCCCGTACATCTCCCCTGCAAACCGCCGGTATGTGACAGGCATCTGCCGGTAACTGCTTCTGGCGACTTTTAGTTTGACACTGCTCCTATAAATACAGTGCCCCGAGCACATACAGATGTGGAGATGTTAGATGCATCAGGTAAAGCAATCTTGCCGCGGGCTCGGTATGGCCGGCGTGCTGGGGATGATCTGTGCGCCTTTGGCGGCACAGGCCGATGTCATTGATGACAGTCATTTCAAAGTGGATACCCGTAACTTCTACTTGCACCGTAACTACACCAATCACAATGCCGCGGATTCCGAAGTGCACAGTTGGTCGCAGGGCTTCGATGCGCAATTCACTTCCGGTTACACCGACACGGCGCTGGCCATCGGCCTCGATGTGGATGCGCAATACGCCCTGCGCCTGGATTCGTCTGGCAACGACGGTTCGCTGCCCTACAGTGTGAGCGACCAGCAGACGGCCGATGACTACAGTCGCGCCGGTGCAACCTTGAAAATGCGCTACAGCAAGACCGAGTTGAAGGTGGGGGATCTTCGCCCGCAATTGCCGGTGGCGTTCGATGACCCCAGTCGGCAGTTGGACACCATCTATCAAGGGGCCGTGGTTGAGTCCAGGGAAATCGACAAGTTGACGCTGACCGGAGGCCGTTTCTGGTCTGCGGTGACACGTGAGTCATCCAACCACGAGAAACTGTACAAGTACGGCTCCACCGATAACCTCGACAGTGACGGCCTGGATTTCGGCGGCGCCACTTACGACATCAGCAAAAACCTGCAAGCCAGTTACTTCTATGGCGTGTTGCACGATATTTATCAGCAACACTACTTCGGCCTGATGCATATGGCTGATCTGGGCAACGGCTACAAACTGAAAACCGATTTGCGCTACTTCAATAACAATGAAGATGGCAGTGCGCTGAACGGTGAAATCGACAACCGTTCCTATGGTGCACTGTTCAGTTTGCTCAAGGGCGCGCACATGTTTGGCGTCAGTTACCAGCGCATGCTCGGTGACAGCGTGTTCCCGACGATGAACGGCTATATCCCGCAACCCTACCTCGTGCACTGGTCATCTCTGGGCTTTGTGCGCCCGGACGAAAAGTCCTGGTCGGCGCGCTACAGCTATGACTTTGCCGGAATGGGCATGCCGGGCTTGAAGTTCTTCACCCGCTACACCAAAGGCACCAACTGGGACCGTGGTGGCAACCTCAGCGACAACGAAGAAAGCGAGCGTTTCCTGGGACTCAACTACGTGGTGCAGAGCGGGGCGCTGCAAGGCCTGGCACTGGACTTGCGTAACATCGATGTGAAGCAGAAATACGGCTACGACTACAACGAATTCCGTGTCGCCACGACCTACACCTGGAAGTTCTGGTAAACCCGGTTCACCCAGTGATTGTCCCCATAACAATAAGAGGCCTGACCATGATCGAACCCCTCATCCTTTACATCTGCCCCGCAACTTCCCAGTCGCTGCGCCGTGCAGCGTCACCCGGTGCGCTGCGCGCATGAGCGGATTCCAAAAGGAGCAAACACTAGTGAATATCCAGGTCGATAACGCGGTCCTGCAGCAGAAGAAGACTTACCTTTACGAGTGGTACGTGGTCGGCTTGTGCATGATCGCCTACATCTTTTCATTTGTGGATCGGCAGATCCTGGCGTTGATGATCGAACCGATCAAAGCCGATCTGCAAATCAGCGACACCCAGTTCAGCTTGCTGCACGGGTTGGCGTTTTCATTGTTCTACGCGTTCATGGGCATGCCCATTGCTTATCTGGCTGACCGCTTCTCCCGGCCGAAAATCATCGCCATTGGCGTGGTGTTCTGGAGCCTGGCGACGGCCGCCTGCGGCCTGAGCAAGAATTTTCTGCACATGTTTCTCGCGCGTATCGGCGTGGGTGTCGGCGAAGCTGCGCTATCGCCTTCGGCATACTCGATGTTCAGCGACATGTTCCCCAAGGAGAAGCTCGGCCGCGCAGTGGGTATCTACTCGATCGGCTCGTTCGTTGGTGGCGGCCTGGCCTTCCTGGTCGGCGGCTATGTGATCGCGATGCTCAAGGACATGAACACCATCGAAGTGGCCTTTCTCGGCGCGATGAAAGCCTGGCAGTTGGCGTTCTTCATTGTCGGTCTGCCCGGCATCCTGGTCGGCCTGCTGATCTGGCTCACCGTGCGCGACCCGGCGCGCAAAGGCCTGCAGGTCGATGCGCAGGGGCGGGCAAAGAAGGTCGCTCTGAGCGATGGCTTGCGTTTCCTCGGGCGCCACCGTGCAACGTTCACCTGCCATTACCTGGGCTTTTCGTTCTACGCCATGGTGCTGTTCTGCATGATGAGCTGGAGCCCGGCGTTGTACATCCGCAAGTTCGGTCTGTCGCCCATGGAGGCGGGCTACATGCTCGGCACCGTGCTGTTGCTGGCCAACACCGCCGGCGTGCTGTTCGGTGGATGGCTCACCGACTATCTGGCCAAGAAGGGGCACCAGGACGCCGCCATGCGCACCGGCGTCATCGGCGCCCTCGGCATGGCGGTACCGGCCGTGCTGTTCCCGCAAGTCGATCAACTGTGGCTGTCGGTCGCGCTGTTGGTGCCGGCGATGTTTTTTGCCTCGTTCCCGATGCCGGCGTCCACGGCGGCCATGCAGATCCTCGCGCCGAATCAGGTGCGGGCACAGGTCTCGGCAGTTTTCCTGCTGATCAGCAATCTGTTGGGGTTGGGTTTGGGCACTACGCTGGTGGCTCTGTTGACCGACCGCTACTTCGGTTCGCCGGCGGCGGTGGGTTCGTCGATGTCCTTGGTCATCGCCGGCGCGTCGGCGTTGACCGTGCTTCTGCTGTGGCGTGGTTGCCGTCGATTCCGTGAAAGCTATGCCCGGGAATATCCGGCTCACGCGTGATCGGTCATAGTCCATGATCGGCGCCTCGGCCTCGCTCCTTTCGACGGGAGCGGGGCCTTGGCGCTCCAGGTCAGGAGGATCCTCGATGTTGAATGACGTACACCTGCTGGAACGGCACAGCCTGCTCAGCTCGGCCGATTACCGTGAGATCAAGGACAAGGTCAGCCACTACCTGTGCCCGCACAGTTTCAACGTGCTGCGTGACGCGCCGATCCAGACCCGGCTCAACGGCGTGTTCTTCGGTGATTCGGCGCTGCTCGACTTGCGCTATGGCGCGCCGGTGGAAATCACCATCGGCGACGTTGCCGATCAATACCTGTTTCGCATTACCTTGCAGGGCCATTGCGAAGTGGCCCACGGCCGGCGCAGCGCGGCGATGCAGTCGGGCTACCTGAGCGTGTCCTCGCCGTTCGCGCAAAGCCGCATCGTCACCGATGGGCAATGCCGCAACCTGATCCTGCGCATCGACCGGGATGCCCTGGAGACCCAACTGCAACGCTTGCTCGGCCGCAGCCTGCGGCAGTCGGTGATCTTCGATGTCAGCGTCGACCCGCTGGGCGCCGGCGTTGTCAGTCTCTACCACACGCTGGACTACATCTGTCGGCTCTACGGCGATGGCGTGGACGGTTCGCGCCTCGCCAGCGGGCTGTCCGAATACCTGATGCAATTGCTGCTGACACAGTTACCGCACAACTACTCCGCGGACCTTTTGCTCGACAAGCGTGCGCCGCTGCCGCATCACGTGAAGAAGGCCCGGGACTACATCGAGGCGCACCTCGACGCACCGATCAGCCTGGCCACCCTGAGCGAGCTGTGTGGCGTTTCGGTGCGCACCTTGCAAAACGGCTTCAGGCAGTTTCTCCAGCAGGCGCCGGTGGAGTACATCCGTGACCGGCGCCTGGCGGTGATCCATGAATCGCTGAAGCAGGGCCGGGACGGTGAAACCGTCACCGATATCCTGTTGCGCCACGGCATCAACAGTTTCGGGCACTTTTCCACGGCCTATCGGCATCGCTACGGCTGCTTGCCGTCGGACACCCTGCGGCGATGCAAGCATTGAGACTTCTGCGCAATCCGTAACGCGGCTGCGCAATCGGGTAAGTGCGCGGCAGCCCGGCTCGATAGCATCGAGTCACTTACAAGAGGAGTGACTCGATGAATATTACGGTGCTGGGTGGTGGACATGGCTGTTACGCCGCTGCTGTGGAAATGGCTGAAAAGGGACATCAAACCCGCCTGTGGCGTCGTGACAGCGCCGCGCTCAAGGAATTGCAGGGCATTGGCAGCCTGACCATCAAGGACTATCGGAGCACTCGCCAGTTATCCGTGGGAAAGCAGGGCGACAAGCTGTCGTTGACCGATGACCTGGCCGAAGCCCTGGGCGATGCGCAACTGGTGATTATTCCGCTGCCGTCGACCTCCCACGAAGACCTGGCCAAACATGTAGCGCCACACCTGCACGACGGTCAGGTGGTGTTTTTGCCACCGGGCACGTTCGGCAGCTACGTGTTTGCCAAGGCCATGGCCGATTTGGGCAACCAGAGCAAAGTCGCCTTCGCCGAAACCGGTACGCTGCCGTACCTGGTGCGCAAGCATGGCGCCAGTGACCTGGTGATCAGTGGCTACGCCACGCGCCTGCCGACCGGCGTATTCCCCAGCAATCTGTCCGAGCACGCCTTCGCGGTACTGCGTGAGGCCTACCCGAGCGTGGAACCGATCGAAGACGCCCTCAGCGGCGCGTTGATGAACGCCGGTCCCATCATCCACCCGCCGTTGATCATGATGAACGCCGGTCCTCTGGAGCACTTCGAAGCCTGGGACATTCACAACGAAGGCACCCAACCGTCGATTCGCCGCGTGACCAACCAGCTCGACGCCGAACGCATGGCCGTACGCGAAGCCCTGACTTATGGCGCGCCGCATTTCCCCTTGGCCGACCACTACAACACCCACCAAGGCGACGAGTGGATGTACGGTCGCGGCGCCCACGGCAAGTTGACCGACAGCGGCGACTGGCGCGAAGACATCGACCTGCAGAAACACCGCTACATGCTCGAGGACACTCGCCTGGGCCTGTCTTTCCTGGTGTCCGTGGGGCGCTGGGCCGGTGTGCCGACCCCGGTGGCGCAGGGCTTGCTGAGCATTGCCTCGGTGGTTGCCGAGCGTGATCTCTACGCCGAGGGCCGCACCCTGGAAAATCTCGGTCTGGTTAAGCTTGACCGGGTGCAAATGACCGAACTGCTGACCAAGGGTTTTAACTGATGAACGCCCCCTTGCCTCATGTCAGCGTGGTCGGTGCCGGGCGGATGGGCGAGGGCATTGCCCTGGCGTTCATTCATGCGGGCCTGCCGGTCACCCTCATCGATATCAAGGATCGCGCCGAGGCAGAGCGTCACGATTACTTCGAGCGTGTACGCAACAGTATCCGCGGGGAACTGCAAACGCTGGTACGCCTGGGCGTGCTTCAACCGGAGCAGGCGGACATCGCGCTTTGCCGATTGACGTTGCAATGCCGGTCCGGGGCCGCAGCGACATTGCGCCTGTGCGACCTGGTGTTCGAAGCCGTGCCGGAAGTCATCGCGGTCAAGCAGCAGACCTTCGCCTGGGTCAGCGAGCATGTTCCGGCGTCGACCATCATCGCGTCTACGACCTCGACCTTTCTGGTCACCGAGTTGAGCGAAATGGTCAGTCAGCCACAGCGCTTTGTGAACGCGCACTGGTTGAACCCGGCCTACTTGATGCCGCTGGTGGAAGTCAGCCGCAGTGCAACGACTTGCCCGCAGGTGGTCGAACGTCTGCTGCAATTGCTCAAGCGCATTGGCAAGGTGCCCGTGGTGTGCAACCCGGTGGCCGGCTACATCGTGCCGCGCATCCAGGCGCTGGCGATGAACGAAGCCGCGCGGATGGTGGAAGAGGGCGTGGCCAGCGCAGAGGATATCGACACCGCAGTGCGCGTCGGTTTCGGTTTGCGCTTCTCGGTACTCGGGCTGTTGGAGTTCATCGACTGGGGCGGCGGCGATATTCTCTACTATGCCTCGCGTTATCTGAGCGGGGCGCTGGCACCGCGTTTCGAGTCGCCACAGGTGATCGCCGACAACATGCAAAACGGCCGCAATGGCTTGCGCGATGGTCAGGGTTTCTATGATTACCGAGACCTCGACGTGGACGCCTACAAGCAACAGCGACTCGGCGATTTCGTTCGCAAGCTGGCGTTGTCGGGGCTGACGCCGGCATTCGACGGCGCCTTGAAGCAGGGTTGAGCATCAGGGCCGGCAACCGGCCCTGACCGCTACGGTTTCTTCAGCGGGACGGTAAAATTCACCGTCGTACTGGTCAGGATTTTGTGCGTCGGATCGGCGACCTCGAGCAGAACCTTGTGTGGCCCGGGCGTCAGCCCAACCAGGATGATCGGGTCTTCACTGGTGTGCGCCCATGTACCTTTCCAGTCGTCGACGGTCACGTGCAGATGACTCAGCCGAGGCGATACATCAGCCGCCGCTTTACCAAAGACCGGCATGATCCTGGCGTGCGCCGCTCGATACTGGATGATCACAACACCACGTGCGAGCGGCTCGGCAAGCGGGGGGTAGGCAATCAGTTCGGGTGCTGTTTCGGATTCCAGGGGCAGAATCGCCGGCGGCGGGTTGGTATCTGCTGGCGTTTGCGCGCACGCGGCTGTGCCAAAGAACCCGGCAAAAGCCAGGGCTATCAGGTTTTCTTGAGCGAGGAACATGGTGGTTACTCCCGCGAGATGTCTTCCAAATTAAAGTTGGCTTCCCCCAAAACTCCCCAGCTGACTGTCATCGATGGATAGTTTGACTTCGCTTTGCAACAACGCCAAGGCCCGGTCAAAGTCAAAGCGCTCAAGCTCATGCGCCACCCGGCTCAGGCGCTTGGCCAGTGCGACATCGAGCGCCAACCGACGGATCTCCTCGAGCGCTTCAAAGGCGGCGGTGTCGCTCTCAGCCAATAATTGCCCGAGCCGAGTGAGCTGCTGCTTGAGCTCCGTTGAGGGTTGAGACGCCTGCTGCGCAATCGGTGGACTGGCTGCGCCAAGACGAGCAAGCGCGTTCAACACCGGCATCAAGCATTGTTGCACCTCAGCCAAATGGCTCTGCACGACACTACTCGTTTCGCCAGCCCGGCAGGCTTGCTCCAACTGCGCAGCGGTCTGCGCTAAAGCCTTGGCCCCAATGTTGCCGGCGCAACCGCGCAGGGTATGAGCCGCGCGCATGGCCGCGGCCGGATCGGTGTCGGCGAGGGCTGCCTGGAACTGCTCGACAAAGCTGATCTGGGCTGCATGGAATGTGCGCAACAGCCGCAGGTAAAGGGCGCGCTTGCCTGAACAGGCGGCTAATCCTGCGACCTGATCGATACCTTCAAGCTCAGCGGGCAACTGTTCGGATGTTTCGGGATCGTTCACCTCCTGCTCCCGGCCTCGACGACCGCGCCTTGGTTTGATCCAGCCGGCCAACGTGGCGAACATGGCCTCGACGTCCAATGGCTTGGTCAGGTGGTCATTCATGCCGCAGGCGATGGCGCGTTCGCGGTCTCCGGTCATGGCGTCGGCGGTCATGGCGATGATCGGTAGTGCGGCCAGGTGCGACTGCTGACGAATCCGGCGGGTCGCGGTATAGCCGTCCATTACCGGCATCTGGCAGTCCATCAGCACACCGTCGAAATCGCTGTCGCGTGCCAGCAGATCAAGTGCCTGTTGACCATCAAAAGCCAGTTCCAGCGTTATGCCGGCCTCTTGCAACAAATCGCACGCCAGCTCCCGGTTCAGCTCATTGTCCTCCACCAACAGCAGCCGCGCGCCTTTCAAGCGTGCGATATTGTCAGCGCTCTGCTCGCTGCGTTCACTGGCGCGTGTGCCGGTTTGCGGCAGTTTGCCGAACACGCTGCCTATGGCTTCGAGCAAGGTGGAGGGAGTGACCGGTTTGGTCAGTACCACCGGCAGTTGCACGTGCTCGCGCCTGGCCTGTTCAAGCAACTCCTCGCGGTCGAGTGCCGTGACCATGATGACTGACGGTGTACGCGCCAGATTGGCCGAACGCATCTGGCGGACCGTCTCGACGCCATCCATGCCCGGCATCCGCCAGTCCATCAGAACGACGTCGAAGGGCAACGAATTCTTCTCGGCCTGCGCCAGCATGCGCAGGGCCATGCGACCACTTTCGGCGACGTCCACTTCGACACCGAAGCTGTGCGCCATGCCCGAAAGAATCTCCCGGGCACTGGCGTTGTCATCGACCACCAACACGCGGATACCCAGCAATTCATCGGCGGTGAACATCCGTCGCGCAGGGGCATTTGCCTGTACGCCCAGACGTACGCAAAAGTGAAACGTCGAACCGCTGCCCAGTGCGCTCTCGACCCAGATACGTCCCTCCATCATTTCCACCAGACGCTTGGAAATCGCCAGGCCCAGGCCTGTGCCGCCGTACTTGCGCGTTGTAGAACTGTCGGCCTGCATGAACGACTGAAAAATTCGCTGGCAATGCTCTTCGCTCATGCCGATACCGGTGTCGCGCACCCAGAAGTGCAGTTCGACCTTGCCCTCGGCAGTTCCCAGGCGCTCGATGCCCAGCACAATTTCACCCTGTTCAGTGAACTTCGTCGCGTTGTTGCCCAGGTTGGCCAGGATTTGGCCGAGGCGCAACGGGTCGCCAATCAGCGCGGTCGGCAAATCGGCGACCGTGCTGTAGAGCAGCTCCAGGCCTTTGTCCTCGGCCTTCAGGCCCACCACGTTGGTGAAGTTCTCCAGCACGTCTTCGAGGCGGAATGGAATGAGTTCCAGGTCCATCCTGCCAGCCTCGATCTTGGAGAAATCGAGGATGTCGTTGATGATTCCCAGCAGGCTTTCCGCCGAGCGATGCACCTTCACAATGTAGTTGCGTTGCCGGTTGTCCAGATTGGTGCGCAGCGCCAGATGACTCATGCCGATAATGGCGTTCATCGGTGTGCGGATCTCATGGCTCATGTTGGCGAGGAATTCACTCTTGGCCCGTGTCGCCTCTTCGGCGATTTCCCGGGCGTGCTGCACGTGTGCCTCGGCGGCCTTGCGATCGGTGATGTCGTAATACCAACTGGCGCTGATGCGGCGCTCACCCAGCGTCAAAGGAACAGCCGAGAGCAAGACCTCGAAACGTTCTCCTCCATCGCGCTGCAGACTGGCCTCGAAGTTCAAAACCGCGCCCCTGGCGGCGGCGTCCAGGAAGCGCCCGCGTGCTTGCGCATCGCACCAGAACTGGCTTTCATCCATCTCGCCCAATTGCTCGCGGTCGACGCCAAACAGGCCCTCCAGCTCCGGGTTGCAGTAACTCAGGCGCCCCTCATCGTCACGGATCAGCATGGCCACCGGGCTGCTGTCCAATACCGCACGCAACTGCGTTTCGCTGGACTTGAGCGCCGCTTGCATTTGCCGACGCTCGCTGACATCGCGAACCGAAGCGCATATGCACGTGCCACGACCTTCCAGCAGCGGCAAGTGCGACAGGCCGATCTCTACGGAAAACAGGTTGCCGTCCTTGCGAAGGCCCTTGAGATCCTCCAGCTTGGCGCCCATCTGCCGGGTGCTGCCATGGGCAATGAAGCCATCGCGCAAACTCACATGCCGCCCGCGTGCGGCTTCAGGCACCAGGCGCTCGATGGACTCGCCCACCAACTCGCCCGGGGCATAACCGAACAGCGTGTCCAATTGCGGATTGGTCATCAGGATTGCGCCTTCGGCATTGATGACGATCATGCCGTCCGGCGCGGCCTCGAGGATCGCCCGATACCAGGCCTTGGTGGCACGCAAGGCGCTCTGTTGCTTTTCCAGTTCCTGCGATTGCAGCTCCAGGCGCAAGGCCTGCTCACCCATTTCATCAGCCTGGCGACGAGTTTCGATCAACAAGGATTGCACCGCCAAATTACGTTCCATCACCGCCATGGCACCGGCGAGGCGCGGCATGGCCTCCTGTAATAACGCCTGTTCACGAGGCCCCAGCGGTTGATGACCCGCCAGTTCGAGCACGCCGAGCAAACGTTCACCGCGTAATACCGGCTGAACCAGCAGATAGCTGGCCGGCACTTCACCCAACTGCGAATGCAAGCGTCCCAGCGACTGGCCAAGTCCCTGCAATTCACGCGGCGCCCGATCCAGCGCGCATTGCCCCAACAGGCCGGCTCCCATCATCACCGTCGGCGCCGGCGGGTAATCAGGATCGGTCGCGTAGCTGCCAATCAGTTGCAGGCTTTCATCCTGCTCTTGCACGCTATAGAGCACGCCCCGGCATACACCCAACATGCTCGCCATATGCCGCAAAAAGACCTGCGTCAGCTCCCGTGGCGTTTCCGCTTGCGGCAAATCGGCCTGCAGCTGCTCGGTTTGCGCCTTGACCCAGCGTTGGCGCTCCAATTGTTGCGACTCGGTTTGCAGCGTCGCGATGGCACGCGCCAGATCCCCCGTTTCATTTTGCAGATCGGTGTGGGGGATCGTCCCATCCAGGTGGCCGGCGGTCAGTTCGTCTACGGCGGCGCGAACCTGGTAGAGGGGCAGGCGAATCGAGCGGCTGATCAACCAACCCATCAACCACGCCAGTGCCAGGCCACCGAACAGCAACACATAAGTGAGCCGGGTACTGCGCCCGGCGGATTCGGCGATCTGTTTGGCCGTGTCATGAATGGAGGCCTGTTTGACGCTCGCCACTTGTTTGAGCAAGTCGTCTGCGCGCTCATCCAGGCTTTGGAACACGACACTATTGATCAGCCGAGTGGCTTGCACTTGATCCCCGGCACTCGCCAGTTCCAGTGCGGTCTCACCGTCGTGCAGTAAACGCTTCAGCAAAATCTCGAATGTGGCGAACCGCTCCTGGTTCTCCTGGCGCCAGAGGGTCGGTTGGATTTGCAGCAGCGCTTCTTGCAGATGTTGCCGAGACTCGCGAAATTGCGTGACGCCCTTGCTACGAACAACTTCATTGCCACCATCGACGGCATGCTGCAATCCCTGTACGAGATGCGGCATCAGCACTCTCGCTTCCTGCAGCGGTTCGATGCCCGCCAACTCTTGCCGGTACAGCCTCTGCATATCGGCTTTCAACAAGTCTTGGGCACGCAGGCTTTGCACGCCGAGTATCAGAACCAGCGCCCCTAATGTCCCGAAGCCGAGGATCAATTTGATGCGAAGCGGCAGACGTTCCAGCAGCGCGAGCACTCTGGTCATGGCAATTCCCGTTAATGAAAAACCGACGTGTTCACCGCTCAGGGCTTTTGCGAAAGGCGTTGCAGGTCGGCCAGCCTCGTCATGTCCTGATCGCTGTCCGTAAACCGCTCGGCAATGGCATGGAATTGCTCGGCATTGGCAAGGAAGGCATCGCACACGTCAGGATCGAAGTGGCTCGCGCGCCCCTGACGAATGATCTCCACGGCCTGTTCGTGCGGCATTCCGGCCTTGTACACACGACGACTGATCAACGCGTCATAAACGTCCGCCACCGCCATCAACCGGGCACTGACTGGAATTTCTTCGCCGACCAATCCCTGCGGATAGCCGCTGCCGTCCCACTTTTCCTGGTGGCTGTAGGCGATTTCCTTGGCCACGCGCAGAAAGTCCACTGAAAGCCCCAACTGGTCCTCGGCACGCTGAATAGCGTCGCGGCCCAACGTGGTGTGGGTCTTCATGATTTCAAATTCATCCGCAGTGAACCGCCCCGGTTTGAGCAGGATGTGATCCGGAATGCCGATCTTGCCGATATCGTGCAGCGGCGCCGACCTGAACAACTGGCGGATGCTGTCATCGTTGAGCACTGGATTGAAACGCGGATGATCGCGCAGCAATTCAGCCAGCAGCCTGACGTAGTGTTGGGTGCGGCGGATATGGTTGCCCGTCTCGTTGTCGCGGGTCTCGGCCAGAGAAGCCATGGCGTGGATAGTGACATCCTGAATGGCCACCACCTCGCGAGTGCGGCGCTGGACCTCCTGTTCGAGGAATTCATTCTGGTCGCGAAGGAAGTCAGCCGCAGCCTTGATCTTCAGTTGGGTCTGCACCCGAGCCAGGACCAATGACGGACTGATGGGTTTGGTGATGTAGTCGACAGCGCCCAACTCCAGGCCGTGGATTTCGTTTTCCAATGACGCCAGTGCCGTGAGGAAAATGATCGGGATGTCGCGGGTGCGTGCGTCTTGCTGCAGCTTGCGTGCGACCTCATGACCGGACAGCCCCGGCATCATGATGTCGAGCAGGATCAGGTCCGGCAGTGGATTGTTTTGCAGTATGCGCAACGCCGTTTCGCCGCTGTTGGCGGCCTTGACCCGATATTTGTCCTTGAGCAGATCGGCCATCAACATCAAGTTGTCTGGCGTGTCATCGACCACCAGAACGGTGGTCGCAGGATAAACATCCTGTTCAATACCCATGTCTTTTGGCTCCGCTGCCCTTTGAAGGATTGCCCAAAGTCCTTCCATTGCAGTCAAGCGTAGCTCTATTCATCGCGTTTGCTGCTGGAGTAACCGTTGTACTTGAGTTGTCCGTTACGAATGCTGGAACAGATGAGCATTGCTGTCGATGATGGTCTGGATGATTTCCACTGAACCATTAATGGCGAATTGCGCGCCCATGCACACCAGAAGAAAACCCATCAGCCGTGATATGGCATCAATGCCTGACTGTCCCATGATTTTCATGATGATTCCCGAACCCCGCAGGCATACCCAAAGAATGAGTGCGGTGAACAGGAAAATCAGCGGTGGGGCGACCACCAAGACCCAGGCAGGAAACAAGGTACTGTTTTTGATCGTGGCGGCGGAGCTGATGATCATCGCAATGGTGCCAGGCCCGGCGGTACTCGGCATGGCCAGCGGGATGAAGGCAAAGTTCGGTTGTTCCTGTGGGCCGTTGCTCAAGGAAGAGGGGGCAACAGTCGGCGGAAACAACATCTTCAAGCCCATGATGATAAGAATTCCGCCACCGGCCATACGCAAGCCCGGGATGGAGATGTTAAACGCATCCATCACAAACGCGCCTACGTAGTAGGTCACTGCCATGATCAGAAAAACATAGAACGACGTCAGAAAAGCCTGGGTGTTTTTTTCCTTGTGACTCAACCCTTTACTCAAGGCGAGAAACAGCGCAACTGTCGTAGGCGGGTTCGTCAGTGGCAGCAGTGCCAATAACCCAAGGCCGATTGCGTTGAACAGATCTGTCATATCGAACTCAAGTCCTGTTGTTCGGGGCCACGTTATCGGCAAACGCAATCAGCGTGAGGTTTTGACCGTCATGACTTCGGTATAGATGGCATCGATTGTCTGCCCCACCTGAAGCTTCTTCATTCTTTCCTGAAGCTTCGGATCTTCGACTTTCAGGACAGTCGCTTCGCCCTCTGGCGGAAGCAAGGTCACCTCATGCTGTTTCAAGTCAATGCGGGTGATCTTGGACGTGACCTTGACCTCGCGAACCGCTTCACCGCCGGGATTGGGATTGTCCTTTGTGGCGCGGATAGTCATCGATTCCTTGCTAACGCCGGGTGTGCCGCCCACATCGGTATCGAGCACATACGCCACCGAGCGAACCACATGGATGTCGACCGTGTCGCCGACTTTCAGATTGTGCAGGTTCTTGGCCTGGTCTGTGAGTTGGATGGGCACCGGACTCTTGTCGCGTCCTTCGATGGTGACCTGGTGGTTGGCGGGATCAACGGCCAGTACACGGGAAACAATATGGCCCTGCATGGAATTGCTGCCCAACGGTATGTCGTCGGCATGGGTTGTCAGGCAAAGCGTCGAGAAGAGGGAGGCGAGGGCAATGGCGCAGGAAAGGGAGCGGGTTGATTTCATGGGCTGCTTTTCCGTGGAAATTGGAAAGGGCGAATCCGTGCGCAACAAGTTGGTCACTCGGTTACACGTCGATGCCTCTAGTTAAGCGGCCATTCCTGGCTTTAGCCAACATCTGGGCTGAGTAAGCGCCGAGATGGCACGTCCCGTCACTGGCAGTGAGTTCAACATTGACGGCGGACTGCTGGTCCGGTCGGCCGTGACACCATTGGTTGTGGAAGACACTTCGAAGGCCACAGAACAGGAAAGCCTGCCGCGTTCTGGGGGGAACTTCCTCTAGCCAAAGGGGGAGGTCCCACGCACACCAGCCTCCGAAGCCTGCTTTTTGGGACGGTTGCAATTAAAAGCACAGAATTGTCTGAATTCTCATATTGACATATCGATAAATCTCGATATCCTCGGGTTTATGGAATTGATCGAAATATTCAAAGCCCTCTCAAACCCTACGCGTCTTGAAATCTTGAAAGGTTTGAAAGATCCCGTAAAGAACTTCCCTCCACAGGATGAAGGTGACGTTCTCACGGTCGGAGTGTGCGTCAGCAGTATTCAAGAAGGCATCGGGCTGTCGCAGTCAACGGTGTCCGGTTACCTTGCCACGTTGCAGCGTGTGGGCCTGGTCGAAGTCAGGCGAATAGGTCAGTGGACCTATTACAAACGAAATGAAGCAACCATCAATGCGCTTGCCGAGATCATAGGGAAAGATCTGTAATTTTTTTACCGTAACATATCGAGATATCTCGATATCCCATTTTGTCGATACGAGGATTCATTATGAAAGCGATGATACTTAAAGCATTTGGCGGTCCTGAAGCGTTTGAACTCTGCGAGGTGCCCAAGCCTGTGCCGCGCGCGGGGCAAGTCCTGGTGCGGGTACACGCAACCTCCATCAATCCGTTGGATTACCAGGTTCGACGTGGCGACTATCCCGACCTGGTGCAACTGCCGGCCATTACCGGGCACGACGTATCTGGCGTTGTCGAAGACGTTGGGCCGGGCGTGACGACCTTCGTTCCAGGAGACGAAGTCTGGTACACCCCGCAGATATTTGATGGGCCAGGAAGCTATGCCGAGTACCACGTCGCTGCCGAAAGCATTGTCGCGAAGAAGCCACCCACGCTGAGCCATCTTGAGGCCGCAAGCCTGACCTTGGTTGGCGGGACGGTGTGGGAAGCGCTGGTCGTGCGTGCGGCGCTCAGAGTCGGTGAAAGCATTCTTGTACACGGCGGCGCCGGAGGCGTTGGTCATATCGCGATCCAGCTGGCGAAAGCCATGGGAGCAAGAGTGTTCACAACCGTACGCGCAGCAAACGCTGAGTTCGCCCGCAGCTTGGGTGCCGATGTGATCATCGACTACGAAAATGAAGATTATGTTGACGCCGTCATGCGGGAAACAGGCGGCCACGGCGTTGATGTTGTTTTCGACACCATCGGCGGCAACACATTGTCCCGCAGCCCCGACGTGCTCGCTCAACTTGGCCGTGTCGTCTCGATCGTGGACATAGCACAGCCACAAAATCTCGTTCAGGCGTGGGGCAAGAATGCGAGTTATCACTTCGTTTTTACCCGGCAAAACCGCGGCAAGCTGGATGAGTTGAGCGCATTGATTGCGCGCGGCCAGCTGCGGCCACACGTTGGCGCTGTCTATTCGCTTGCGGACATTGCGCTCGCCCATGCTCGGCTGGAAAGTCCGAACAACGGTATTCGAGGAAAAATTGCGATTGCAGTCGAGCCATCGCTTATCGCGTAAACGCATGTTTTTTAATCGTTCAAGTCAATTGAGAGGAACACCATGATCTATGAGATCGCTCTGCTCCCCGTTCACAAGGAACGCATTGAAATGTTCCGACGTGCATTTGCCGAGGTCGCACCTTTGCTCCGCCGCGCCAAAGGTTACGGCGGCCACTTGCTCGCGCAGGGAATCGAAAGCCCTGAGCGGTTCAACCTGATCGTGAGATGGCAATCACTTGAAGATCACACGCCGGGCTTCGAAGCGAGCGAAGACCATCGGCTGTTCATGATGGGCTTGGAGGAATATTTTTCGGCAGAACCGACGGTCTACCACATTGAGGGGGCAGCCTTTATGACTGACGAACATGATGGTTTAGACCATTCCGTTGGCATGGCTGCTGCCAGCGCATCAAGAGGTTTGTGGCCTTGAAGCCAGTTTCGTTTTCTCAAACTGCTTAGCGGTAATGCTGTTCACTTAAGGACGAACACCCGTGGCGAGGGAGCTTGTCGGATCGCCGCACCGTCCCGCTGGGGCGCGAAGCGGCCCTAAAAGGGACTGCTGCGCAGCCCAGCGGGAGCGAGCTCCCTCGCCACAGGATGCTAATGTTCGCTTAAGTGAACGGCATTACGACCCTCGGCGGGGGCAATTGATGATAAGGGCTTAGTGAGCCATCACCTCGTCCAGCGCCTGCTCAAGGGTGCTGACCGTGCGCTCGATATTGTGCAGCTTTTCGAGGCCGAACAGACCGATGCGGAAGGTCTGGAAGTCGGCCGGCTCGTCGCATTGCAACGGCACGCCGGCGGCAATCTGCAGACCGTGGGCGGCAAATTTCTTGCCGCTCTTGATGTCGGCATCATCGGTGTAACTCACCACGACACCAGGGGCCTGAAAACCGGCTGCGGCCACGCTCTTGATGCCTTTGCCAGTCAACATGGCGCGCACCCGATCACCCAGCGCCTGTTGTTCGTCGCGGACCTTGTCGAATCCGTAGGCTTGCATCTCTTTCATCACTTCGTTGAACCGCGCCAGGGAATCGCTGGGCATGGTTGCATGGTAGGCATGTCCGCCTTGTTCGTAGGCCTGCATGATCTGCAGCCACTTTTTCAGGTCGCAGGCGAAGCTGCTGCTCTGCGTCTGCTCGATGCGCTCGAGAGCCAGAGAACTGAGCATCACCAGCGCGCAGCAAGGGGAGGCGCTCCAGCCTTTCTGCGGAGCGCTGATCAGCAAGTCGACTGCGCATTTGTGCATATCCACCCAAATCGTGCCTGAGGCGATGCAGTCGAGCACCAACAGGCCACCTACCGCATGCACGGCGTCGCCAACGGCGCGAATGTATTCGTCGGGCAGGATAATCCCGGATGAGGTTTCAACGTGGGGGGCGAAGACCACCTGTGGCTTCTGCGCCGCGATGGCCGCCAGCACTTCGTCCAGAGGGGGCGGGGCGTAGGCTGCCTGGCGACCCGTCTCGACCGGTCGGGCTTTAAGCACCGTGGTGGCCGCCGGAATGTTGCCCATCTCGAGGATCTGGCTCCAGCGATAACTGAACCAACCGTTGCGTATCACCAGGCATGGCTGGCCGCTGGCAAACTGTCGCGCCACCGCTTCCATGCCGAATGTGCCGCTACCCGGGACCACCGCAACCGCCTCGGCGTTGTAGACCTGTTTCAGGGTCGTGGAGATGTTCTTCATCACGCCTTGAAACGACTGCGACATGTGATTGAGCGAGCGGTCGGTGTAGACCACTGAGTACTCGACCAGCCCTTCGGGATCGATACTGGGATATAGCTTTGACATGGAGTGACTCCTTTGGCAGAGATATCAGTGGTATCGACCCTGCCCTAAGCCTTGGCAAATGACAAGATTGCTCGGGATCCAATGGCGACTTCTGTCGGGCGGTTGGCAATATCAGGTTGATTACAGGATCTGGCAGTGCTCGCAGGTGGCTGCTGGTCGGAGGAGGGTGGGCATTGAAGATTCCTGCCCCCCTTCGTTCGGTCGATAACGACTCGTTACTTATAGTGCAGCTATAGGTACCTGTTTGCTGATGGCCACTGCAAATTCTTCGGCAGTTGGGCTTTCCGGCCACTGCGCTACGCCTTCCGGCAGCGAAATCCACGGCTGCTTACGCTTGACCCAAATGTGCGCCAAGGGCGTCAAACGGTCTGCGCCGTGGAGTACGCCGGCACGCAGGACACGCATGCCCGGGGCGGCGTCAGTCTCATTGAACAGGCGGGTGAAACACGTACTGCAGGCGTACTGCGTAGAGGTATGTCCTTGTGCAGTATGGATGTACGTCGTGGTGCTTCCCGAGATCTCAATAGCCTGAGCGGCACAGAGCATATGCAAGGCAAAAGCACTGCCGCTCCAGCGCTGGCAGTCAAGGCAATGGCATGCGTACAACGGTGCAAGTGCTTCAATCTGCAGTTGAAGATGGACTTGTCCGCATCGGCATTGACCAGTGAAACCCATGGTATTGCTCCTTATACTGCTGCGTTACGAAAGAGACGTGCATCATCCACGTTCCTCAAACCCGGCAGAAGACAATAAACGGAGCAACCGTTGGTACGAAATAGATGAGCGGCCTTGAATGGGAAAGTCAGCGAGTGTTCCTGGCAGTGTTGCGCAGTGGCAGCCTGTCAGGCGCCTCCAGATTGCTGGGCATTGCGCAGGCAACGGCTCGTCGACGCCTGGAAAGCCTTGAAACGGGTCTGGGGGTGAAGCTGTTCACCCGAACCTGCGCTGGCCTGGTGCCTACTGCATCGGCACGTGGGCTTGTTCACCATGTCGAATCCATGGCGATGGCTGCCGAGGCGTTCAATCGCATGGCCAGTGCTGAAACGGACGTATCGTGCGGCACTGTCAGGCTCACCAGCAGCGCCTTTTTGGGCGTTGAGGTACTCCCCGGATTACTGCGCGAGTTTCATTACAAGCACTCAACGTTGAAGCTTGAAATCAGCATCAACGATTCGCTGGAGAACATTGCCCGTCAGGAGTCAGACATCGCTGTGCGGCTCGTGCGGCCCAGAGAAGCCGAAGTCGTCGTGCGACGTGCAGGGGCTCTGCGAGTCGGCCTCTACGCAAGTGCCCAATGCCTTGAACGCTATGGCGAACCTGCAAGTCTCGAGGCCCTGCGTCGTGCGCCGCTGATTGGCCCCGACCGACGCTCCACCGACAGGCGTCGGCTGATCGAGGCGGGACTGTGTGAGGACCAGCCATTTTCTATTGCCACCGATAACCACCTGGCTCAACTCGCTGCGCTGAGAAACGGCCTTGGGTTTGGCTTATGTCCAGCCACCGTCGCAGCGACCTATGGACTGATCCGGGTTTTGCCTGACAGCTTCGGCTTCGACGTTGATGTTTGGATTGCCATGCACAATGACCTGCGCAACGTCGGGCGCATTGCCAAAACATTTGAAGCCCTGAGTGAGGCGCTGTCGCTTTACCTGGACGAAAGCGCTTAGCCGAGAACGGCCAGGAGATGCCATTCGAAGCGGGCGGCTTTCGGCCAAAACCGGTCACTCACAAAATAGACTCTCTCGGTGGACCACCTCACAGTGTTGCGCATCGTAGCGGCGATCCGGCTTACTATCGAACGCAGAAAGACAAACGAGGACATATCGATTGAACGCCGTAAGCGAATATGAAGATTGGCTAGTAAATGATCTGGCTCGCTCCGAAAAGGACGAATGGTGTTTGACAAATGCCAGAGAGGAGATCGTGACGAGGCTGAAACCGGACGAAGCTTATGCTGCACTCGTAAGCGCGCTTGAGCTCACGGTAAAGCAAGACAGTCCATTCTACTTT
Organism: Pseudomonas sp. Sample_16; assembly: GCF_004307665.1. Taxonomy (NCBI): domain Bacteria; kingdom Pseudomonadati; phylum Pseudomonadota; class Gammaproteobacteria; order Pseudomonadales; family Pseudomonadaceae; genus Pseudomonas; species Pseudomonas sp. Sample_16. The sequence goes on along the minus strand of NZ_RCOB01000057.1, from coordinate 22,067 downwards.
GCGAACTGTTGCTGGTTTGTCCTTGCTCTGGCTCGCAAAGCTGACACAACGCAGTTCCCTTCAGACGCATTTTCAATTATCCCCGCTCTCGAATCCAAAGCCAGGCTGCTGTGTGAACAGCATGCACTCGAAGGAGTGTTCACGTGGTTTCGTATTAACCCTTGGACAGCCTATTGAAGTTGAAACCATAGGACGTAATACGTCATGCTTTCCAAGCAAAAAAAAACACATCTGGCTTTGCTTGTTTTTTCTTTTCCCAAAGGGCCGCTTTGGGTCGATTAGCGACCTCCACGCATTGCGACGTGAGTTCTTGGCAACTGGGTCAATTCGGCGTCGGCGACAACAGGATCGAACTCAATGCGCTTGGTTTTTCGTTCAATGGTTGTCTTGATAGGCACCCAACGCAGAGCAATGGCGGCATCTGAAGAGGTAGGCGGTAGGGCCGTGGTCCTTGTCCAGTGCACTGAAGAACGTGTTCCATTGAGGTCCATCCTCCAGCCCCGTCGCGTCCTGTACGGCAGTCATTGCTTCTGCCCCTAATGCAAGCAGCTCGGCATGGCCTGCCTTGCCGATGAACTCGCCTGCGTCATTGCAATGGGTAAACCATCGTTCCTGCTGCCAGCCATTAAAACCGGGTGTGCGCTGGCTCAACTCGGCGACCTGCGCTTCATCAAGTTCTTCTTCAGCGTCCAGACCAATGCAGTCTTCATCGACAAAGGTTGCGCTGAGCCGTTGGTGGGCGCTCCCATCGGCAATGCACCAGGGACAGATGCAGGCTTCGTAATCTTCGACGGCGTATACCGGCCCCACATAGATGTAGCCGCGAGCCTGGTCGCAGCTGATGCAGGTGTTTGTGGAGGGATTTACCGAGCCGCTGGTAACAGGGTCTGGGTGGTAGGTGAACTGTGGCAGATTCATTGGAAGGTCCTTGATCCAAAGTCATGCCCTGAGCCGGAAGCGTTAGCGCACATCGCAGTATTCTTCCTTGAACTTGAGGGCAATTGGGTAACACCAGTCAGATTGCGAACTGTGGTGATGGTTCAAAATGCCTTTATCTACATCGATACATCACCCGTCCGAGTGTTGCTCCAGCCAGGACTTGAATTCGCCGGCCTGCTCAGGGGTGTTCAACGCACAAATCCAGGCGATTTCCTCAGGTGCGCTTTCAAAGTCAGATACTGAAAACACATGGATGGCGTGCTCGAAAGTCGAGCCAGTGAGCTTTTGCATGGCTGCCACACATAACGCAAAAACCTGTCTGCGATGCTGTTCGAAATTTTCCCGGGAGCTTGCGTCGGCCATGCTCCACAGCGTTTTCGACAGGTCCGCGAAGAAGTGTCCGCCAAAGGCTTCGTGGCTCCACTCGGCGGGAGACCACTTGAAGTACTGGCGGTCATCGGGGTTTTCAGCCTGCACACGTGCCAGGTGGTCTTTGGTATTAAAGGCCGGCGCCAGGCTTCGCGCATCGGCGTCTGAATACAACGCGAATCCGCAGACCTCGGCGTTCGGGAAGTCCTTGCGAAATTGTTCGATTGCCTTGAGGGACGCTTCCTGAATCTTTCGTTGAAGACGTTCGCTACTGAAGCTCAACATCGGGCTTCTCGCTGTACGGGTCATGAGTCGTCGCCAGGCTTGAGCACGATGAACGCATCGTTCTGGTAATAGTATTTAAACGCTATGAAGTAATCATCCAGTGTGGCTTGGACCCGTTGTTGGTTCGTGTTGGAAATAACATCCTCGATCATGGCCGTTTCCAACGTTTCCACCCAGCCTTCATTGAGTACCTGCGGTGGCAGGTGTTCGTTGGAGTCGGCAGGGAAATCCCGACTGTCCAGTGAGAACGCGCCGAGTGTGTCCAGCGTCCACCCGGTATTAGGCAAGTAGAACCAGGCATTGGGCATGTGCTCGATCTGCTGTAGAACTTCGCGGATGCTGTAAGTGTTCATAGGATCCTCATGACGGGTTGCTCAATGATGTGGTCCAGCGCCGGTGATGGGCGGGATTAGCCCACAACTTCTTTGATCAAGGCATCCATGGATGAAAAGGACAGCCCATCGGTGATGGATGGGCACCCCGAGTCCAGCAGATAAAAACGCTCTATCGCCGATCTGTCCACCAGTATCAGCCGGCCGCCTGAGTCATCACCGATCAACAGATATCCGGGGAAGTACTCTGCTGTTTCGTATGTCTGTTGACGCTCGGCTATTTCATCCGTCGAATAAATCTTCACGAGTTCTTCGATCATCGCGCCGTCGCAGGACGACCAGAATCCGGTTATCCATGAGCCCGGTTTGATGGATAGCTGTTGCACTGCCCGGGTGATTTTTTCGACCCCGGCAGGCGGATTTTTTTCTGTGTAACGCACGTTCATTCGGATGCACCAGATAAAGGATTTCTACAGCTGCCGGGGCAGGGCCTCACGCCGTGCCAACGAAAAAAATACCCGGCGCCTTGGCCTGACTGTCTTTTTTACGAAGGTAAAGATACGCAACCGCATCGGTCAGATAAAACAGATCAGTAAAGGGTGCCTGGAAATCATTTGAGTAAAACTGACAGAAAAATGCGTAGTCGACGGCAAGTTGCGGAGGCAGTTCAGCCCACTTCGGTGGCACTATGGCGACCAGAGAACAAAGCGGGATATCGTGCTCGGCCAGTACTTTTTCTCTGAGCATGACCGCGACTTGGGGAATACCCGGAACAGGACTGTGCAGCTCATGGTCGCAACCTGAGACCACTGCGGTATAGCCACTCACCTGCGAGCCCGATTTCGATATAGCGCCGTCGTAAGTGATGTTGTCCAGGAAGTACGCCGAAGGGCTGTAGGTGGAGAACACGTACAACAAGCCGTCCGAGGGCAGGCACTGAGCAGCGGTGCAGTCGAAGGCCTGACGGCAGTCGATGGTGGCGACCAGTGTCAGCGGGTCACCGTCGGGGTTGATCGGCCACTGTTCAATTCGCGCGACTTGCCCTCCCAGGGAAATGCCGCTGGTCGCTGCCGTATGCTCCTTCGAGAACTGCATTTCCAATACAGATGCCATGACTTCCCTGGTTGCCGAGTGGTTATCTTTAGCGCAACTGATGCATCGCCCCGGCTCAAGGCCGGTTGAGACATGGGCTGGCGGCGTCGCGGGTGAAACTGCGCTCTTGGGCCACGGCCGAGTCATAGCATTCGACGGTCATTTTTACGCCCCTGCTATAAACAGTTTGATTATGCCATCGGTGTAATTGATCGTCCGGTCCCTTTGGGGGCGAAGACTAAAATATATCGACAATGACCGTCCGCTTCTGGCCGATTTCTGCCTGTCGCGAAGGGCAGCAAACGGCCCAGAGTGTGTAAAAACGCAATGGCTGCGGTGCAGTAATCGGTAGCTCTTCACTGCACTGAAGACTTGTAGGGGCCTCAACCAAGCCAAATTGGTGTTACTGGTTTTGCTTGGGGTTTTAGCCCCCGGAGCACATGCCAGATGCACTATCAGGCCGCTAAAAAGGCCTCAGGCCTTCATCGCCGCCATCAAGGCATCGCTGCCCAACAGCCGCAACACGCGTTTGAGGTTATAGGCGAGCACATGCAGGCTCATCTCGGTACTCACTCGGCCTAGGGTTCTGATAAGGAAATGCGTGGCGCCCATCCAGGACTTCAATGTGCCGAAGGTATGCTCAACCGTTTGGCGCCGGATGCGCATCATTTCTGGCGCTTGATCAAGGCGACTTTGCATCGCCTCGAGTACTGATTCATGCTCCCAGCGGCTAACTCGCCGCTCAGAACTGGGCGTGCACTGCTGCTTCAACGTGCAACTCTTACAGTGTGAGCTCCAGTAACGATGGAACTTCAGCCCTTTCTCAACGTGTGAAAAACGCCAGATCAAGCTTTGCCCAGCAGGGCATCGATACTCGTTCATTGATGCGTCATAGATGAAATCATCTTTGCCGAAACGGCCAGCCGCTGTCGCTCCCGAGGTCACCGTCTTGGGTACGAAAACGGTGACTCCAGCCTCATGGCACGCGAGAATTTCTTCACCCTTGAAATACCCTCTGTCTGCGACTGCCGACAGTTCTTCGACACCCATGGCCGCTCGGGCATGCATGGCCATAGAACTCAGTTGGTCTCGATCAACACCATCATTCGTTACTTCGTGCGCCACGATCAGGTGGTGCTTCGCATCGACCGCCGTTTGAACGTTGTAGCCGACCATTCCGGTTCCGCGCGTTTTCATTGATCGAGCATCAGGATCGGTTAGCGAGATCTGTTTATCCGGTGTTTGGTTTAGCTGTACCTCGATTTCCTTGAGCTCCTGCATCTTGGCTTTTAAGGCCGCGATCTTGTCATGGAGCCGTTCGGCTTTGACCTGGGCAACGGAAGGCTCGCGACGGTCTGCGGTATCGAGTGCTGTCAGATAGCGATTGATACTGGACTCAATTTCCTCCATTCGCCGCTTAAGCTTGGCGCTGGTGAAGTTCCGATCCCGATTGTTGACCGCCTTGAACTTGCTGCCGTCGATGGCAACGAGCGCTTCCGAGAACAATCCCAGTTGCTGGCACAGCACCACAAATTGACGGCAGACTCCCCGGATTGCCTTGCCATTGTCTTTGCGGAAATTGGCGATGGTTTTGAAGTCGGGCATCAAGCGACCAGTTAGCCACATCAATTCGATGTTGCGCTGGGCTTCTCGTTCCAGGCGCCGGCTTGATTGAATGCGGTTGAGGTAGCCGTAAATGTAGATTTTCAGCAGGATCTCAGGGTGGTAAGCAGGCCGACCAGTATCGGCTGGAATGACACCTTCAAAACCCAGCTTGGCTAGGTCAAGTTCGTCGACAAAGACGTCGACTACACGCACCGGATTGGTATCTCTGACGTAGTCGTCGAGGCTCTCGGGGAAGTAAGGTGCCTTGGCCTCGATGTTCACCTTGGATAAAGCGCTTCATGGGCGATCCCTGCGATGAAATCCTCAGAAATCATAGCAAGGGTTCACGAAGGCGTTTTTCACACTCTGGGCCAGAAGCGGACACTCGACACTCCAGCTAATGGTCTGAGAAAGTACCGATCACACCCGCCACAGTGCTCGCGAAGGATTTCATGCCATGGATTGCCCCCCCACACTTTACACCAGCCGCCTGATCCTCACGCCGCTTCAACTGACTGATGCGGCGGCGGTGCAGCAGTTGTTCCCCCAATGGGAGGTCGTCCGATATCTGGACAGCCGCGTCCCATGGCCATATCCGCAGGATGGCGGGCTGATTTACGTGCGCGATATGGCTCTACCCGCCATGGCCGCGGGACGAGAGTGGCACTGGATGATTCGCACGCTCGCTCAACCTGAGCGCAGCATCGGTAGCATCAGCCTGTATGACCAGCCTGGCAACCACAGAGGCTTCTGGCTCGCCCCGCAGTATCAGGGGAACGGCTACATGCGCGAAGCCTGCAAGGTCATCAACGCCTACTGGTTCGAAACATTATTGCGCCCGGTCATGCAGGTGCCCAAGGCCGTCGCCAACCACGCTTCGCGCAAGGTGTCCCAACATGAAGGCATGCGCATGATCGAGACACGGGAAGGACGTTTTGTCTCCGGGGCCATGCAGGTTGAAGTATGGGAGATGACGCGAAGCGAGTGGCTCGCCGCAAGGACTGAATCTTGACCTGGTTTTCTGTCAATGCGAGCTACAGGCCCCTATCGGCCCAGACTGTGTAAAAACTCTCACGGGGGCTCGACTGGTTAAAAACGACCAAAAAATTGCGAGCCTATGTAAATTTCAGGTCTGTTGACCCCACGCGCTTTTCTAGATTGACATAGGAGCGCGCACTTCGATTTTTGGTCGGCGTTTTTACACACTCTGGGCCAAAAGCGGCCCTTGGACAACCTGATGGCGAAACAGTAGCTTATGCAGCGAGACTGACAAGAAACACTCGGCAGCGGGACTCACTTCCCATACCGTGTTTCACTTGAAGGATGTTAAGAAATGGGACCGAAAACCGAAGAACTGATCTGCGTTCTTGATCAGCTTGCAGCAATGCTTGAGAGCGATGGAGATACTCACTGGAGCCTGTGGATGCGTAAGGCAAGAGCATGCTTAATGGATTCTGATTACTCCGGAATTGAGTACCTACAGTCAGCCTATGGCGGAATGGGCTCATTCAATGATCTCATTCTTGGTCAAAGCCATGACAATGGCGTCCTTTGCTGGAAGCCGGGCCATGTTGAGCTAAACGAAAAATTCGATGAATTACGCAATGAAGCCGCGAAGCTCTCCGATTTCATAAAGCGAAATACATAGAGGGGCGCGGTTATCAAACTACGTTATTCAAAGGGGTCAGGCCGGCCACCGGCGCATCTCACTTTGATCAGCTCCGTAGACTCAGTAACGGGCAATCTGGTGTTTGCCTACACGGAAGTCGGGGAGCACAGAGTGCATTACACATCACATGCCGAGCTGTTGTGCATGCTCAACATCCTTTTGCGTCAGCGCGTGCCCATTGCTGTCGGAGGCATGCTCCCGGGACCTGCCGACGAAGTCGACATGTTAATAGCGAACGAAGTACTTGAAGGCCCCTACATAGAACTGTCCTGGTCCGGTCCCCAGCAATGGACTCTGCGCGAAATCGACTCCACCACTGCTGAATGGCAGCCAGTACCTGATGCTCAAAGTATGGCGAATGTGTCATTCGATCCGAAGTCCCTGAAACGCTCTGGCTGAATTGGCTAAGAAATTAATACAAGTTCGGGCAGTTCTTCGCTTCTGGCCGCAATCGCCTGCGGTCGCGACAGACAGCATTGGGTCGGTTGTTGCCCTTTGCGACATGCAGCAATCGGCCCAGGCTGTGTAAAAACGTGCACTGAGATCGACCCGAGAAAAAATCGACCTCCTGTAATCGCGTATACGCCACGATCGCCTATTAGTTAAGGGGTCAAACACCCCTAAAACTTCCAGAACTTACGTTTTTACACAGCCTGGGCCAAAAGCGGACGGTCAAGCGCCTCTTTGAAGCAGGATAAGAGATGTAGCACCGTGAGAAAATCAGTTGCTGCCCTTCTTGAGTTGCCGTTGCCTCTGCAGCTCTCTCTTCAACCAGGTGCTGGCCGGTTCCACGACTTCTGAACATCGCACCTCATAGGCGCGGCCACTCATACTGCTTTTAGTGGCAGCAAGCTCGATGAAGTCTTCTGCGCTGTGCACCTTGTTCTTGTCTTCGAGATAATCCAGCTTCTTCTGCAGATGCGCCCGAGCCCGGGAACCTGGGTATTGGTTTCCATTGCGCACAAACTGACACTCACTGTGTTCGACAAAGTCCAGCAAGCCTTTTATCTCTTGATTGACTTGAGGTGTGCGCAGAACTTGCCCTTCAGTGACGATGGCGAAAAGGCTGATACCCGCGGCCATTATCAAGCGGCTGATCAGCAGAGCCGTGCGCCTCATCCACATCTGCATGATTAACTCCAGTGCTCAACGTTGGCTATAACATCTTCTCCAGCCCAATCGTGCTGCTCAGCCACGAATTGAAGCGTCGCCACCAACTCCCTGGCTCCGTGGTCAATGTATGCGGTTTGCCGTTGTCCTCGGTAACCCAGACCAACTGGTTCTTTTCCAGCAGGACATGATAGCTGAGGGGAGGTGACATACCTTCCAGGGCCAGTTCGCGCACCCGTCCGGCAAGTTGCGGATTATCCACCAACACCCCGACTTCGGTGTTCCACAGTATTGAGCGCGAGTCAAAATTGAACGAGCCGATGAACGCTTTCTGCTGGTCGAAAATCATCGCCTTGGTATGCAGGCTGGAGTCGGAACTATTGGAGGATCCGCTGTGGAACAGGCGCGGTCCGCTGTCGCTGTTGCCATTGTCGCCGGACTGGCGGCGCAATTCGAACAACTGCACACCATGCTTGAGCAAGGTTTTGCGATAAGGCGCGTAACCACCGTGTGCAGCGGGTACATCGGTGGCTTCCAGTGAGTTGGTCAGCAAGCTGATCGACACGCCGGCGTCGGCACGACTGGTCAGGTACACCACGCCGGGTTGGCCAGGCACCATGTAGGCTGAAACCATGATCAGTTCCTTGGTGACCCCGTTCAGCTCGGGTGCCAACTGAGTAGTCAAAAGCAAGTACGGGGGTGGTTCGCCTTCCGACAAGACCTTACTCGGTGCATCCCACATCGCAATGTTCCAGGCCCAGATCAGTTCCCCGCGCCAGACATGCAGGCGAGGATGAGTGGTGTAGCTCATCAATTGTTGGTAGAGCGCGTGATTCTGGATGCGCGTTTCTTCCAGGGATTCGTCCAGCCGGGTCCGCGTATTCTTCAGGTCCTTGGTTGTCGGCATGGTCCAGAGGAACTGCTCGATCGGCTTGCTCAGGGCACTGTTCCAGTACTGGTCAAAACTATGTCCCAGTTGTTCTGCAACCGGTCCGACACTGAGCATGTCGATGTCGGTGAAATTCTTGTTGGGTTCGGCATCGAAATACTCGTCCCCCAGGTTGCGCCCCCCGACGATGGCCACGCTGTTGTCCACCACCCACAATTTGTTGTGCATGCGCCGGTGTTGTTGCGACAGGTTGAACAGCCGGCCCATTGTTCGCGTCACGACGGTGCTGCGGCCCAGGTGCAGCGGATTGAATACCCGGATCTGAATCTTGGGGTGCGCAGCCAGCGACGCGATAATTCGGTCCAGGTCATCGCTGGTGGTGTCATCGAGCAGTATCCGCACGCGGACTCCGCGGTCGGCGGCGTCGAGCAGTTCGCTCACCAGTATCCGCGTACTGATACCGTCGTGAACGATGTAGTACTGCAAGTCGAGGCTGCGTTGAGCGTTGCGAATCAGTTCGGCGCGGGCGTTGAACGCTTCAGCGCTATCGGATAGCAAGCGAAAGCCCGACTGGCCTTGATGCGGGGCTGCCTGGGCCTGGATAGACCGCCCGAATGGCGAGTCGCTTGCAGGCAAGGCTTGACTGGGTATGTGAGGGGCGTTGGGGGTCGTACAGCCACCAAACAGCAAGGTGAGCAACAGCAGAGCAAGCAGGGGCTGTTTGATTCCCACGGAGCGTACTCCGAGTAATGCGATCAGGGATGCCGGGTCCCGAAGAATGGTCGGTTGGTGCCACCAGCACTGCGGTGGTTTCGACCTTGCGCACTGTTTCTTCGATCTGCGGATTTGTTTTTGGAGAGTAGTTCATCCCGGTGGCAATTGCGGTGTTTGCATGACGCGCAAAAGAGGGTGTCGCCAGCAATCGACAAGAAAAAAATCAACTGCCAAAGCTTATGAAAATGACAGAGCGACGCATTTTCATGGCAGCGCAGACACAGGTGTCCAGCGCGCAGGTTTAGTCAGGGAGAGCTGGTGAACCGCGAGAGAATCAGGTGCTAACTAAATTGCGAGTTTCTGCGCAACTGCGCCGGACTCACACCCAGGCGCTGCCTGAACACAGTCGCCATGTGCGCCTGGGAGTTGAAACCGCAACGGTAGGCGATTTCCGTCAGCGTGGCGGTCGAGTCGCGCATCAGGGCGCGGGCTTTGGCGAGACGTCGGTCGATCAGGTAACTGTGCGGGCTATTGCCGGTGGCACGTTTGAATGCCCGCATGAAGTAGCCTTCGGACAAGCCCAGCAATTGCGCCATTGCCTGAACTCCCAGCGGGCCATCGAGGCCAGCGTCAATGAACTCATCGAGCAAACGCAGGCGATTGCCGGTTATCGCGTCAGCGCTCGGGGTTGCGCATTTGGTGTTAGCCGTCGTCCTTTGCGCCAAGGCGAGCGCCCAGGCCTCCCAGTCATCCTCCACGGATGCCCGCAACAAGGCGCTGCGCAGTCGCAGGGCGAGGTTCGTGGCTTGCGGGTCGATGCGGTTGTTGAAGGCACGGTCGCCCGCCAGCGCGATACCGTCAGTGCGCAGCACTCGCAGGTACTCGCCGCCCCTTGGGGATTCGGATAAAACGTCACACCCGGCAGGTACAAACGCCAGGCCGTTAGGCACGGCATTGAAGGGCAGTACCCGGTCGCTGCCGATTGCGTGCACGCCTCGCTGGCTGTCGTAGGCAAAGCCAATCGCCGATTGAGGCGCGACATAGCGGGTCGCGTAGGCGCAGCCGGGGAGCAATTCGATCAGCCACGGCCCGACTTCGACACGGCGAACCGGTTCAGGCGGTGGGGGTGACGGTTGGCGGTTTCGATGGCTCATGAAAACCATACTAATCAACCGCGGGTAGAAAAGTCAGGTCAGTTTTCTGAAAGCCGGTAGAGGGCGGCGTATCTACACTGGGCAAAACCTCAGGGGAGCAACTCATGCACAGACTGACTCGCGACGACATCGAACAAGCGGCCCAACGTGTTTATCAGGTCATGCCTGCCACTGCCCAATACCCTTGGCCCTTGCTGGCGCAACGGTTGGGTTGCACGGTGTGGGTCAAGCATGAAAACCACACGCCGACCGGTGCGTTCAAGGTGCGCGGTGGCATTACCTTCATGCATTGGCTTAAACGCGAGCATCCCGATGTGCAGGGCATCGTCAGCGCCACCCGAGGCAATCATGGACAAAGCCTGGCACTGGCGGCAGGTGCGGTGGGCTTGCGCGCCTTGATCGTCGTGCCGCAAGGCAATTCCCTGGAAAAGAACAACGCCATGCGCGGCTTCGGCGGCGAAGTGGTGGAGTATGGCCGCGATTTCGATGAGGCCCGCGAAGAGGCTGCACGCCTGGCACAGGCCCAAGGCCTGTACCTGGTGCCGCCGTTCCATCCTGAGCTGGTCAAAGGCGTGGCCACCTATGCGCTGGAGCTGTTCAAGGCTGCGCCGGACCTGGATAGCGTCTACGTGCCGATCGGCTGTGGTTCGGGGATTTGCGCAGTAATCGCCGCCCGTGATGCGCTGGGTTTGAAGACTGAAGTGGTGGGCGTGGTGTCCAGCGAAGCTGCCGCCGCGAAGTTATCGTTCGACACGGGAGCAATATGCGAAACCGCCTCGGCCGATACCTTTGCCGACGGCCTGGCGGTGCGCAAACCGATTGCTGAAGCCTTTGCTGTGTACGCCCAAGGCGCGGCGCGAATCGTATCGGTCAATGATCAGCAGATTGCCGAGGCCATGCGGGTGTATTACACCGACACCCACAACCTCGCCGAAGGGGCGGGCGCAGCGGCCCTGGCGGCGCTCATGCAGGAGTGTGAAGCGATGCAGGGAAAACGGGTTGGCGTGATTCTGTCCGGCGCCAACGTCGACCAATCGGTGTTTGCGAACGTGATTGGGTAAAGCAGTGCCTGGGCAAGTGTATCGCTGTGTATCCGCAGCCCTTGTTCGGAGACTGGCTTACAAATGCCCTGCAAGCCGATACATCCTGGATACACGGTTGCAGTCAAATAGCCCTGCCTTAGCGAGAAAGCAGATGCGCCTCGCACCACGGCTTATCGCCCTTAGTGGCAATGACCTTAGCGGCCTGGCCGCACACAGTATCCGGAGAATCACCATGTCCCGTATGTCGAACAAATCCCGTATTGGCCTGATCGCTGTTGCACTGGCCGGCAGCATGAATCTGGCATCGACCGCATTCGCTGCCGACGCTCTGCCTCAGGGCTATCAGCTGGCCTCGGCGGAAAAAACCAGTGAAGGCAAATGTGGTGAAGGCAAATGCGGTGCCGACGAAGCTGGCGCGAAAGTGACCAAGGCTGGCGAAGGCAAGTGTGGTGAAGGCAAATGCGGCGACGCTTCGTTCGCCCGTACCGACACCGATCACGATGGCCGCGTTTCGCTCAAGGAACTGCTGACCGTAGCCCCGCAAGGTGGTGAAGAATTCAAGGCGATGGACACCAACAACGACGGTTTCCTCTCCGAAGGCGAGGTCTACAAGTTCCGCACCAATCAATACACCTCCAACGGCAAGAAAGTACCGACCGAACTGTTCACCAAGATGAGCAAGGCCCAAGGCTGATCACTCGACACAGCTGTAAAAAAACCTCCCCGGGTTTGTGCCCGGGGAGGTTTTTTTATGTCTGGTGAAGTGCCAAGTCAGACGAACGCGCTTCGATAGGCAAACAGCCCGGGCAAGCCGCCAGTCATGACAAACAACAGGTTACTGCCCTGCGGGAATTCACCTCGGCCAATAGCGGCCAGCAGTCCGGCAAACGCCTTGCCACCGTAAACGGGATCGGTGAGCAAGCCTTCTGTTGAAGCCAGCAGGCGCACGGCTTCCAGCATCGCGTCGGTGGGCGCACCGTAGGCGTCGCCGCGTTGGCTGCCGTCGACGTTGATTGTGCTTTCAACCAGTGTTGCGGTGGGATCGAGCAGGTGCAAGGTCTGCCGGGTTTTTTCAAGCGTCGTGGCCAGCGCTTGTTGTTCGTCTGCCAATACCGAGTAACCGACAACCTGCGTTGCCGAGCGGGCGAGCGTCATGCCAGCCAGCAAGCCCGAGTGGGTTCCGGCACTGCCATTGGGCACGATGATCCGTTCGAACCGCAGGTCCAATGCGTCAGCCTGATGCAGGATCTCGGCTGCGCATGCGGCGTAACCCAGGGCGCCCCGGGGACTGGACCCGCCCAATGGCATGACAAAGGGCTTTTTCCCCAATTCCCTGAGCTTTGCCACCAACTCGGCGGCGTAGGCATCCGCGGTCACGCCCCGCGCCAGTCGGTGCACGCTGGCGCCAAACAGATCGTCCAGCAGAACATTGCCGTTGTGGCAGAAATCGTTATCGGTGCGCACCGCTGACGGCGTCAGAATCAGTTCGCATGCCAGGCCATGGCGTGCGGCGACCGCGGCGGTCAGCCGCGCATGATTGGATTGAAAACCACCCCAGGTCACCAGCGTATCGGCGTTTTCGGCCAAGGCTTGCCCCAGCAGAAACTCCAGTTTGCGTAACTTGTTGCCGCCACCGCCGAGGCCGGTGAGGTCATCGCGTTTGACGTAGACGTTGCACCCATTGAGTTCGGGCAACTGGCTCAGGCGGGTCAGTTTCTGGATCGGTGTCGGGCCTTCGAGCAAAGTCACCCGTGGGTAGGCAGCCAGCGCGGCATCAAGATGATTCAAGTCGTGGGGCATGGAGTTTCGCTCGTGGAGGGAAAGAACGCAGTGCATCGGCCACTGTAAAAAAGCCCGGGGGTGAAGATATAGGGTGGTTGCGGAATTACTGTTGATACACGGTGTAACTAACGGAGCGTGTGTCCGCCTTATCTGTAAGAAAGATAACCGATACCTGTTTAATTCGTTTATTAAGATATCTTGCGCGCGCGTACAGTCGGCCCAACTGAAGAAAGAGGGCCAGACGATGAACACTGTGAAGTCAATCACGACCGGTATCGCGTCACCACCCGCCAGCGTCTGGCGCGGAACGGTGGCCGGTTTTTCGGCCAGCCTCGTGGGGATCGGCCTGGCGCGATTTGCCTACACGCCGTTGCTGCCAGCGCTGGTCGGGGCGCATTGGTTCGACGCTTCCCGGGCGGCCTACCTGGGGGCGGCGAACCTTGCCGGCTACCTGGCGGGAGCGATTTTCGGCCGCTCACTGGCGGCGAAAACCTCAACCCGATTTACCCTGCGGGCGATGATGCTACTGGCAAGCATCGCGTTTTTTGCCTGCGCCTGGCCGGTGTCTTTCGCCTGGTTTTTTGCCTGGCGTTTTCTTTCGGGCGTTGCCGGCGGGGCCTTGATGGTCCTCGCCGCGCCAACGGTCCTGGCCCACGTTCCGCCATCCCGCCGAGGCCTGGCCGGTGGCCTGATCTTCATGGGCGTGGGCGTCGGAATCGCGGCTTCGGGGACGCTGGTGCCATTGTTGTTGCAGCAGGGTCTTGAACAGACCTGGCTCGGCCTCGGCCTGATCTCCCTGTTGCTGACAGTGCTGGCCTGGTGGGGATGGCCGACCGCGGATGCCCCGGTCAGCGGCACCTCACATCCGCGTCACTTTGCCGCTAACCGCACACTCAAGGCGCTGTATGCCGAATACGCACTCAACGCTGCCGGTTGGGTGCCACACATGATTTTCCTGGTGGATTTCGTCGCTCGCGGCCTGGGCCAGGGTTTGCAAACCGGTGCGCAATATTGGGTGCTGTTCGGCATCGGCGCGACCGTCGGGCCGTTGTTGGCCGGGCTGCTGGCGGATCGGGTCGGCTTCGGTCGCGCATTGCGAGTGTCGTTCATCATCGAGGCCGTTTGCGTCGCAGTCCCGGCTTTCGGGGTTGGCAGTGTCTGGCTGATGGCTTCCAGTGTCATCGTCGGCGCCTTTGTCACCGGAACCGTGCCGTTGGTACTGGGCCGCGTGCATGAAATTCTCGCCCATCATCCGGCTCGACAGACGTCAGCCTGGCAAACCGCCACAGTCGGATTTGCACTGTTCCAGGCCGTCGCCGCTTATGGCCTGTCGTTCCTGTTTTCCTCCAGTGGCGGCAATTACAGTCTGCTGTTTCTCATCGGCACGCTGGCCATGTTGCTGGCCTTCGTCATCGATGTGCTGGCGGCTTTCCAGCGTCCGACAGCGGAGCCTCTGGTGAAATGAATTATGCCGAGCGCAATCGACTTTACTGGCGTCGCAATCTTGCCGTTTGTGTGTTCGGTTCGTTCACCACGCTGGTGAGCCTGAGCATGCTGTTGCCGTTCCTGCCGCTCTATGTGCAACAACTGGGCGTGACCAGCCAGGCCGATGTGGTGCAGTGGTCCGCCGTGGCGTTCGGCGCAACGTTCTTTGGCACGGCGATTACCGCGCCGCTGTGGGGGCGGCTGGCCGATCGTTTCGGGCGCAAGCCAATGCTGGTGCGAGCGGCCATCGGCATGGCCATCGTCATGTCGCTGATCGGCCTGGCACGGGACGTCACCGATCTGGTTGCACTGCGACTGATCGCCGGGCTGATCGGCGGCTATGCGTCAGCCTCTATCGTCATGATCGGTTCCCAGGTGCCGAGGGAAAAGGCCGGTTGGTCCTTGGGCGTGCTGTCGACAGGGGCGTTGTCCGGTAATTTGATCGGGCCGCTGGTGGGCGGATTCCTGCCGCAATGGGTAGGCATTCGCGGCACGTTTTTCGTCGGTGGCGCGATGATTGCGCTGGCGGCGGTCACCACCATCGCGCTCATCCGCGAGGACTTCAATCGGGCTCGTGATGGTGCTCGACGAGTCGACAACAATCAGGCACCGGATGAACGTTCCCGATGGCCTGTCATCGGCGCACTGTTGCTGACCGCAATGATGGTGTTGCTGGCCAACATGTCGATCGAGCCGATCATCACCGTTTACATTGGTCACCTTGGCGTCGCCCTGGATGAGCAGGCGCGGATTGCTGGTGTGGTGATGGCCTGTTCGGCGCTGGGCAGTATCTTGACCGCCGCCAGGCTGGGGGCACTGGCCGACCGGGTCGGTAGCTGGAATGTGATCATTGGCTGCTTGCTGCTGACTGGCCTGCTGATGGTCCCTCAAGCGTACGTCACGCAATGGTGGCAACTGGCGGTGTTACGCGGGCTCATGGGCATGAGCATTGCCGGGCTGCTGCCGGCCATTGCCAAGCTGATCCGCCATTCGGTGGCGGAACACAACACCGGCAAAATTCTCGGTTACCTGCAATCGGCGCAGTTTTCCGGGCAGGTGATCGGGCCATTGATCGGTGGCCAGATCGGCGCGCATTTTGGCTTGCACCAGGTGTTTTTGCTGACCGCCGCGCTGCTGGTGTTGTGCGCCGCCGTCAACGGCTGGGTGAAAACCCGTTTGATTGCGGTGCCCGTCGTTACAGCGCGGCAGTGACGCCTTCCACGCGCACACTGTGCAGAAAGGTCGCCAGCGCACTGGAAAAATAGCCGTCGAGGCGGCGCACGAACACTGTCTCCACGTGAGCCAGTTCCGCGGGCAGTTCGTGCACCGCCACCAGGCCCGCGCGCGCCGCGTCGGCGATGACGCCTCTGGGCAAAAGCGTGATGCCGACGCCGGCGGAAACGCAGGCAATGATGGCTTCGATCGAGCCGAATTCCAGCGGCTCGGGAGCCAGCACGCCGAGCTGGGTCAGCAGCGTGTCCAGGCGTTGCCGATAGGAGCAGCCAAGGCGAAATACCACGGTCTTGAGATTCTCGACCAAGGCGACATCGTCGATGCGCAGCATCGTTGGTGAAGTGATCAGCACCAGTTCTTCGCGAAAGGCGACTTCAGTGTGCAGTTCCGGGTGATTGACCGGCCCGACCACGAACGCCCCCTCCAGCTTACAGTCGAGGACGTCCTGGATCAGGCTGCACGTGGTGCCGGTGCGCACCACCGGGCGGACCTCGGGATAGGCCTTGGCGAACCGGGCGATCAGCTGTGGCAAACGTAACGCGAGGGTGGTTTCCAGCGTGCCGATTTCCATCACGCCTTTGGGATGGCCGTCATCGCGGGCAGCGCTGGAGGCGTCGGTCAGCAGTTTCGACAAGCGGGCGGCGAAAGGCAGGATGCGGCGGCCGGCGGGCGTCACCTGCACGCCTTTGGCGCTGCGCTGGAACAACGCAACCCCGAGCTCGTCTTCCAGCGAGCGAATCCTCGAAGAAACATTCGACTGCACGGTGTTCAGTTCGGAGGCGGCCTTGTTCATGCTGCCGTGGCGTGCCACCGCGTCCACCACCTTGAGATCCGCTACATCCATCGACATCACCTATCTCAAAAAGTAATAGCCATTGCTATGGCTAACGCTACAAGGAGATTAGAGACGAGGTCCATTGAAGACAAGTGAAACGACGCTTTAGATTCACCAAAAACGATCAACGGAATCATTAATGATCATTTTACATGATCACCTGCCAGGCATAGGTTGAAGGGGCACAGATACCGCAGCCAGTGGCGGATCGAGTCTGAATCTGAGGCTGTGGAACAACAATAACGCAACCACTGCTACACGGAGTCAACGTGAATCATGCAACCGAGTCAGCCAGAATTCGCAACCACCCCCGGTACAAGGATTTGGTCTCACGGCAGCGACGGTTCGTCACCTGCCTGACCGCCGCAACCCTTGTCCCGTACTTCACGTTCATCCTCGTCGCCGCTTTCGCTCCCCAACTATTAGCGACGAAGGTTTCCGCCACCAGCATCATCAGCATCGGTTGGCCTTTGGGTGCGGTGTTCATCGTCGGGGCCTGGTTGTTTACCGGGCTCTATATTCATCGTGCCAACGGTGAATTCGATGACCTGACCGCAGAAATCCGCGCGGGGGCCATCGTATGAAACGCCTGCTCGTGAACCTCATCCTTCCGGTTCTGTTGTGCGTATTCGCCGCGCGCGCCATGGCCGGCGACGTCATCCAGAACGTCGAAAAACAACCGATCAACATCACGGCGATCAGCATGTTCCTGGTCTTCGTCGTGACGACCCTGGGCATCACCTATTGGGCTGCGTCCAAGACCAAATCCATGGACGATTTCTACACCGCCGGCGGTGGTATCAGCGGTTTCCAGAATGGCCTGGCACTGGCCGGTGACTACATGTCGGCGGCGGCGTTGCTGGGGGTCACCAGCATGATCTTCTTCAACGGCTTCGACGGTGTGCTGTATTCGATCAGCTTCTTTGTCGCCTGGCCACTGTTGTTGTTTCTGTTCGCCGAGCGCATCCGCAATCTGGGGCGTATCACCATTTCCGACATCGCCTCGTTTCGTCTCGACCAAAACCGCATCCGCACTCTGACCGCTTTCGGCTCGCTGACGGTGGTGTGCTTTTATCTGGTGGTGCAGATGGTGGGGGCAGGGCAGCTGATTCAGCTGTTGTTCGGCCTGCCTTACAACTATGCAGTGATTGCCGTCGGCCTGTTGATGGCGGTGTACGTGACGTTTGGTGGCATGGTTGCGACGACGTGGGTGCAGATCATCAAGGCCGGGTTGTTGCTGGTAGGCGGCACGCTATTGGCCTTTCTGGCGCTCAGCAAATTCGGCTTTTCCTTCGATCTGCTGTTCGAAAAAGCCGTGGCTGCGCACCACGATGGCGAACGGATTCTGCTGCCGAGCAAACTGGTGGCCGATCCGCTGTCGTTGATTTCGCTCGCATTGGGATTGGTGTTCGGCACGGCCGGACTGCCGCACATCCTCATGCGCTTCTTTACCGTGCCCGACGCCAAGCAGGCGCGCAAATCGGTGTTCGTCGCCACGGGGTTCATTGGCTTTTTCTACCTGATTGTCGCGGTGCTTGGGTTGGCTGCCATTGTCATCGTCGGACAGGATCCGGCCTTTTACGAAGGCGGCAATCTGGCGGGCAAGTTAATCGGCGGCGGCAACATGCCGGTGATGCACCTGGCCAAAGCCGTGGGTGGCGATCTGTTGCTTGGCTTCATTTCCGCCGTGGCGTTCGCAACGATTCTGGCGGTGGTGTCCGGGCTGACCATGGCGGGCACATCGGCGATTTCCCATGACCTGTATGTGATGGTAGTCCGCAAGGGCAAAGCCGATGCCAGCGACGAGCGTCGCGTGTCGCGTATCGCTTCGGTGGGCATCGGTATCGTCGCGGTGGTGCTGGGGATTCTGTTCAAGGACCAGAACATCGCGTTCCTCGTGGCGCTGACGTTTGGCGTGGCCGCGTCGGTCAACTTCCCGATTCTGGTGCTCTCTATGTACTGGAAAGGACTGACCACCCGCGGTGCGCTGATCGGCGGGGTCGCTGGTTTGGTGAGCGCGGTCGGGCTGGTCGTGCTCTCGCCGGCGGTGTGGGTCAAGGTGCTGGGCAATGCCGAAGCGATCTTTCCCTACGACTACCCGGCGATCATCTCGATGAACGTGGCGTTCTTCTTCACCTGGCTGGGCTCCGTCACCGACCGCAGTCACGGTGCAGTGCTTGAGCGCGAGCGTTTCGACGACCAGTTGATCCGTGCCCAGACCGGGCTCGGGGCCGCCCAGGCGGTCAATCACTGAGATCGTCGCGGCGACTTTTCCCTTCCTGATTTGCGACCTCTGCAAAAGGAGTCAGCCATGCAACTTAGAGACAATGGCTTGAGATTTTCACCCATCACCGTGGCCTTGCACTGGGTCGTGGCGTTTTCCCTGCTGGCGATCTTCGGCCTGCAACTGTTGATCAATATCGCCGCCAGCGAAGCCCTGCAACTGCAACTCGGCAGGCTGCAAAACCTGGTGGGCCTGGTGCTGTTTCTCGTCTCGATCTATCGATTCTGGGCGCGGATCACTTCGTACCATCCACTGCCGGTGGGCACGCCGAACCCTATCGAAGTGATCATCAGTCGCTCGGTGGCGGTGTCGCTGGCCCTGGCGATGGTGCTGCTGCCGATTGCGGTCTGGGCTTCACGATGCGCAGCCGGTGAAGTGGTGGAATTGCCGGGTGGGTGGTGGATTCCGAGCATCCTGCCGGTCAATGAGTCACTCAAGCATGTGGTCGATGTGCTGTTCAACATCGGCGCCTCGGCGTTTCTCGCCGGCCTGGCGCTGCACATTTTCGGCGCGGTCAAAAATCACTTTCTCCTGAAGAACAACACGCTCAAGCGGATGCTGGGCAAACATGTGGAGCTGTGAGTCATGAACCAGGACAGACTTGATTTTGCCGGTAACGCCATTACCCGGCTCTGCGGCGTTCAGTACCCGATCTTCCTCGGCGGCATGGCGGCCATTTCCGGGCCGCAACTGGTAGCTGCCGTGGCCAATGCGGGGGGGATGGGGGTCCTTGGCGGCTTGCGTCTGCCGCCACTGACCTTGCGTCGCTGGATACAGGAAACCCGTGCCCTGACTGACCGACCTTTCGGCGTGAACCTGGTGCCGCAATTCGGTGGCCCGGATGTGTTCGAAGCGCAGTTCCAGGTGATCCTCCAGGAAAAGCCCAAACTGTTGTCGCTGTTTTATGCCGAGAAGTATGCCGCCGACATGATCCCCCGGGCCAAGGACGCCGGGCTGATCGTGATGGTGCAAGCGGGGTCGGTGGAACTGGCCAACATCGCCATTGCCCAGGGTGCGGACATCATCATCGCCCAGGGCAGTGAGAGTGGCGGGCATCTCAATCGCGGCACGATCGGCATCATGCCGTTGTTGACCTCGATCCTTGCGGTTTGCGAAGGCCGGCCGGTTCTGGCAGCGGGCGGCATCGCCCAGGGTGACGACGTCCGGGCGCTGATGTCGCTGGGTGCAAGCGGGGTGGTGGTGGGCACCGCGTTCATCGCCACCGATGAATCCAATGCCCATCCGCTGTACAAACAGAAAATCGTCGAGGCGACCACGGACGACACCGAGTACCGTACCGGTTACTCATTTGGCTGGACCTACGGCACACCCCATCGAGTGATTCCCAATCGGGATAAATGGAACCTGTTGCGTTTCATCGGCGGCGGCGCCCGGGCCATCGACAAGCCAAGGATGGCCGAGAAACTGTCGCTGTATGCGGGGCAGGGCGTGGGCAAGATCCACAGCGTTGTGCCGGCGGCGGAGCGTGTGGCGGAGTTGGCGCGGGGTTTGGAGCGGCTACCGGTCGCCGAGCTTGCCGCGACCGGGCGGTTCTTGCAGGAGCCGAGAAGGACACTCGGCTGGCAGTAGCAGATTCAACATCACCGCTGACTGACGCAAAGCCTTCGCGAGCAGGCTCGCTCCTACACTGGATTTTTGCCAGGCACAAAATTTGTGTGCAGCGCAGATCCCCTGTGGGAGCCAGCCTGCTGGCGATGACGATGGCAAATCCAACATCACCGTTGACTGACCCCGCGCTATCGCGAGCAGGCTCGCTCCTACAGGTTTTGATTCACGCCACCGCCGGCCGGGCGATCTGTTGTTGTGCCAAGCCGATGAAGGCACTCATCGCCGAGGTGATCATCGTGTCGTTACGGCGAATGAACACCGTGGAGACATTGGCGAATTCCGCTGGCAGTGTGTGGCAGCGGATCGCATGGCGCACGCTGCAATTTTCTGCGATGGACTTGGGCAACAGGGTTACGCCCATTCCCGCGGCGACGCACGACAGGATACCGTCGAGCGTACCCAGTTCCATGATCTGGTTCGGCACAAGGCCGACCTGATAAAACCAGTTCTCCAGCGTCGAGCGATAGAAGCACCCGGTGCGAAACACCAGCACGGTTTGCTGAGGCATTTTTTCGATGAGGGCGGGCAGGGTTTCAAACTGATTGCTGCTGACCAGCACCAGTTCTTCGGTGAACACCTCTTCCTGGGCCAGCGCCGAATTCTGATGAAATCCGCCGACAAATGCGCCATCGAGCCGATGCGCTTCAATCGCCTTGATCAACTCCACCGTGGTGCCCGTCAGCAGCGATAACTGCACGTCGGGGAACTGTTCGCGGTACTTGGTCAACACTTGCGGCAAGCGGATGGCGGCGGTTGTCTCCATCGAGCCCAATCGCAACAAGCCCGTCGGGCTGCCGGTGTCCATCAATGCGCTGCGGCTTTCCTCGGTCAGTTGCAGAATGCGGCGGGCGTAACCCAGGAAAGTTTCGCCCGCCGAGGTCAGCACCACGCCGGACTTCTTGCGGATGAACAGCTCGCGATTGAGCTCTGCTTCCAACTCTTTGACGCGCATGGTGACATTGGATTGCACCGTATTCACCTGCACAGCCGCGGCGGTGAAACTCCCCAGTTCAGCCACGGCGCAGAAAATCTTCAGCTGGCGCATTTCCATGATCGTTACCACCCATCATATAAAGTGATTGTGAACATATTTAATGATCACTTTACGAGCATTTCAGCGAATTAGTAAAGTGCTCGAAACGTTATGAAACGAGCGCAGTCCGCCGATGAAACTGACTTCAAACATTGAACATGTCTTCGCAGGAGGCTTGGCTGTCTTGCAGCCCGAAGGCCAGCAAACCGGCATCTACAAGCAACGCCGTGAAGGGCCGGTGCGTGTAGAGAGACAAGGGATTGTCGGCGATCAGCATGGTGACAGCCGCGTGCACGGCGGTCCGGAAAAAGCCGTTCATCAGTATGCGGCGCAACACTATGCGCGCTTGGCTGAAGCGTTCCCTGGCAGTGCCTCTGAGTTGAAGGCGGGCAGTCTCGGGGAAAACCTCTCTGCACTCGGGCTGTGTGAGGTCAGCGTGCACATCGGTGATGTGTTCCAGGTCGGCAGCGCGGTGTTGCAGGTGTCGCAACCGCGCAGCCCTTGTTGGAAGATCAATCACCGGTTTGATGCTGAGCACATGTCGATGTTTGTCGCCAGGGAACGCATCACTGGGTGGTATTACCG
>NZ_RCOB01000118.1:0-839 GCF_004307665.1 Pseudomonas sp. Sample_16 | reverse complement strand
TGTTTGATGACCAACCATGTTCATCTGTTGCTGGCTCCGGGTGACTCGGCTGCTGGGCTGGGGCAGTTGATGAAGGTCTTGGCAGCGCGTGCGACGCGCTATCGCAATCGACTGGAAGGGCGTTCAGGCACTCTGTGGGAGAGTCGGTACAAATCCAGTGTGGTGCAGTCAGATTCCTACCTGCTTGCTTGTTGTCGTTACATTGAATTAAATCCAGTACGTGCTCGCATGGTGGCCGATGCGGCGGATTACCCATGGTCCAGCTATGGAGCCCGAATCAGTGACAGGCCTGATGACCATTGGCTGGATTTCGACCCATGCTTTACGGCTTTGGGTGACACGGCGATGGAGCGGCGCCTTCAATATGAGCGGTTCATGCAGCAAGCTACTTCCGATGAGGAGACCAGATTGATTCGGGACGCCTTGCAGCGTGGTCAACTGACGGGGACATGCCGTTTCGTGGACGAGGTGGAGCGGATTGTGGGGCAGCGGGTATAGCAGCGGGGGCGAGGCCGACCAAGGAGCGGACTAGGGAAATAAATCTGTCCCCTTTTTTCACAGTACGTGCTCGCATGGTGGCCGATGCGGCGGATTACCCATGGTCCAGCTATGGAGCCCGAATCAGTGACAGGCCTGATGACCATTGGCTGGATTTCGACCCATGCTTTACGGCTTTGGGTGACACGGCGATGGAGCGGCGCCTTCAATATGAGCGGTTCATGCAGCAAGCTACTTCCGATGAGGAGACCAGATTGATTCGGGACGCCTTGCAGCGTGGTCAACTGACGGGGACATGCCGTTTCGTGGACGAGGTGGAGCGGATTGTGGGGCAGCGGGTA
>NZ_RCOB01000169.1:0-58886 GCF_004307665.1 Pseudomonas sp. Sample_16 | reverse complement strand
GGTGCACCAGCACTCGGGTTTTACCGGAACCAGCACCGGCCAGGACCAACTGACGGCCTACGGGGGCCGCTACGGCCTGACGTTGGGCATCGTTGAGGGAGTTCAGCAAAAGGGAGAGGTCATCGCGCATCGGGGCATTCTAGGGGGCGGCGCCACACCGGGCAAATCCCGCTTTGCATTAGCCGATGAAAGAGATGTGCGGGACGACCGGTCAGTCATTGTCCGTAAGCATTGCAGCTACATGCCTGGCGGCATTTGCGCGGGGGCGGGTGGCAGGCAGATTTGTCTGTTTTTTGACCGGCAGCAGTTTGGTCAGGGCAGATGCTTGTGTATGCTCCGTCGACGTTTCGGGCTCATGCTCATCATTATAAGAACAAGAATATCGCCTATGACCCTCAGCTTCGACCTGTCGGGCCCCACTGCGCAGCCCCGGGTTATTCGTAAACAATACGCCATGGAGATGGCGGTCGAACGCACGCGTCTGCTGTATCAGGGCTCTCTGCTGCCTACGCTGTTCATGTTGATCAATGGTCTGGTCTGCGCCGGTTTACTCTGGAGTCCGCAGCGTTACTTCCTGGTCACGGTCTGGCTGGTATGGCTGCTGTCACTGGTGGCATTGCGGGTGATTCAGGTTGCCGCCTTCGATTCGGCCATTCCCAATCGTCAGGCTCACCCCATTTGGCTACGCATGTTTTTATTGGGCTCCGGCCTCACCGGCCTGACTCTGGCGGGTGCCGGCATCGCCCTGGTTCCCGCCGATAACTTCATTCAGCAGGCCTGGGTCTTCGGCCTCATCGGTGCCGCGGCGCTTTCCGCCAGTGTGGCTTATGCGGTCAGTTTGCCGGCCTTTCTTTCGTTCACCTTGCCCTGTCTGCTGCCGGCCATCGCTTTCATGTTTTGGGGGGGAGACGAGCAGCAGCAAGGTTGGGGCTGGTTTGGATTGATTCTGCTGGGTGCACTGAGCGTGGTTGCCTGGCAGGTCAATCGTTTGATCGATCGGGGCTTGATGCGACGTTTTCAGAATCAGGCGCTCATCGAACACCTGCAACAGGCACAAAGTTGCAGTGACCAGCTCAATCAGAAGCTGGCCAAGGAAATTGAGCAACGACAGCGTGCCGAAGAAGAATTGCGGGAAATCCAGACCGACCTGGAAAACCGTGTCGCCCAGCGCAGCCTCGAACTGGATGCCGCCAGCCAGGCGTTGAGCAAGAGTGAAGCACGCCTGGCGCTGGCCCTGAAGGCCAGCGAATTGGGGCTGTGGGACTGGAACCTGCAAACCGACGAAGTTCACCACACGCAGATTCAGGAATTGTTCGGCCTGGAGCCGGAACAGGTGACGGGCATTTTGCGTCACCTCAAGCCGCGGCTGCACCCGGAGGACCTTCCCGGACTGAAAAGAGCACTGGTCGAGCATTTGAAAGGGCGCACCGAGGACTATCAGATCGAATATCGCGTGCGGCATGGCGACGGCCACTGGGTCTGGATCGAGGACCGCGGGCGGGCAGTCGAGCGTGGCGAAAACGCAAGGGTGATTCGCATGGTCGGCACCCGTCGCGACATCAGCGTCAGCAAAGGTCTGGAAGAGCAGCGGCAGCTGGCCGCGACCGTGTTCGAAGCGGCCAGCGAAGGCATTGTGATTTTCGATCCGAATTACAAGCTTATCGCGATCAATCAGGCTTTCAGTCGGGTGACCGGCTACGACATCGAGGACATGATCGGGCGCAATGTCGTTGAATTACCGTGCAGCCGCGATGCGCGTCGGCATTACGCGGCGATTCACCAGGCGCTGGAACAGCAGGGCAGTTGGCAAGGCGAACTGGTGGAAACCCGCAAGAACGGCGAGATGTATCCGCAATGGCTGCAGCTGAACGCCGTACGCGATACTCGGGGAAATGTCAGTCATATCGTGGGCTTCTTCGCTGATCTCTCGGCTCGCCGAGAGTCCGAAGAGCGCATGCGTTATCTTACGCATTACGACGAACTGACCGGCCTGGCCAACCGCTCGATGTTCCGCGAACGACTCAGCGAAGCGCATCAACGGGTGCGTCAGGGCGGTTATCGCAGCCTGGCGTTGCTCCACATCAATCTGGACCGCTTCAAACAGCTCAACGACAGCCTGGGGCATGAAATCGCTGACCAGTTGTTGCAGAAGATGGCTCGACGGTTGGTGAATGCATTGCCGGAAGCGGACACCATCGCGCGCCTGTCCGGTGACGAATTCGCGGTGCTGTTCAACGCTTACGGCAACCTGTCGAGCCTGGCGCGGGTGGCGACGCGTCTGGCGAGCAAGTTGCGGTTGCCGGTGACCATTGATGGGCATGAGCTGGTGGTCAGCGCGTCGATGGGCATCAGTTTATTGCCGGACAGCGCCCGGGATATTTCGGCATTGGTCAGTCAGTCGAACATGGCCATGCAGCACGCAAAGCATCTGGGAGGGAACAACTTCCAGTTCTATACCGACAGTTTGCAAGCCAGCACGCTGGAGCGTTTGCAAATGGAAAACCAACTGCGAAAGGCTGTCGAAGAGAAGCAGTTGAAGGTGTTTTATCAACCGAAATTGTGCCTTGCCACGGGCAAGTTGAATGCCGCCGAGGCCTTGGTGCGTTGGGATCACCCGACCATGGGCCGAGTGCCTCCTGGGGATTTCATCGGGTTGGCCGAGGAAACCGGGCTGATTGGTCCGATAGGCGAGTTCGTACTGCGTCAGGCTTGCTGGCAAGCCTGTGAATGGCAGCGGCAGGGACTTGAAGCGATTCGGGTATCTGTGAACCTGTCCGTGCACCAACTGCGACAGGGCAAGCTGGTCAGTCTGGTGCGCCAGGTCCTGGAAGAAACCGGGCTGGAGCCGCGCTACCTTGAGCTGGAACTCACCGAAAGCCAGTTGCTGGACAGCGTCGAACACATCATTGCGACGTTCCAGCAATTACGTGATCTGGGCGTGAAACTGGCGATTGATGATTTCGGCACAGGCTATTCGTCCTTGAGTTATCTGAAGCGGATTCCCGTCGATTACGTGAAGATCGATCAAGCGTTCATTCGTGGCCTGGGGGAGGGTAGCGAAGATGCGGCGATTACTCGGGCGATCATCGCCATGGCGCACGGCCTGGCATTGAAGGTCGTGGCGGAAGGCGTCGAGCGGATCGAACAGCTTGAGTTTCTGAAGGCTGAACACTGTGATGAAGTGCAGGGTTATCTGGTCAGCCGCCCGGTAGAGGCCGAAACCCTGGCCGGCTTGCTGCATGCTCAGGCCGCCAGTTGAGTAGAAGGCGTCCCGGTCTCAGCAGCTGAGACTGCGGGACGCCTGAATTGCCGGAAGCGCAATTGATGCTTAGTGGGTGATCGATACTTTATCGATATGGTGCAGCAACTTTCCTTCGTAGAAGATGCTCACGCTGCAAATATCAGAGTTCCCCGGCACTTTGTATTCTACAAACTTGTCGGTTTCGACTTGCAGTGAAATTTCATTGGAGTTTTCCAGTTTAAGTTCCAGGCGCAAGTCATAGGATTTATCTTGCTCTTCACTCACTTCCAGCTTTGGTGTAATGCCCGTATGCGCCACGGTTACGACGCCATAGGTGCGAAACGAAGCGGCGCCTGGCATGCGGTCGAGCTGTGCGGTCCAGCCTTTGGTTTTAATAGTCATGATGTGTAGCTCCTTTAGTTTTGATTCGCTTCCTGCGCAATTAATATACCCAGCTGAAGTTTGCTTTGGTTGAATTTTGTTAGTTTGATTTGTAAATCGGCGTGTGTTGTTATCGAGTGCTCATGCCGCATTGGTTTTATATATTGCCAAGTAAATAAGTAAATATTTGCCAGTTCAAAACCAGCGTTTCGGCCCCGCGTCATGAGTGCTACATGAGGCGCGGACGCCAGAAATCGAGGGATTCGGTAACGCATTGAGCAGGCAAAAAGCCGATTCATGTAGTATAACTACAAGCGTGCTACATCCCCGGCACCTGCCAATAACAAAGAGTCCAGCCCTTTGAATCTGCTGCAACACATCGCCCAGTCACGTCACCTGTTACGCAAGTCGGAGCTCAAGGTCGCCGACCACGTGCTGCTTGATCCTGCGGCGGTGATGCACAGTTCCATGGCCGACCTGGCCCACAGCGTGGGCATCAGCGAGCCGACCATCGTGCGGTTTTGCCGCGCCATCGGTTGCTCCGGATTTCAGGATTTGAAGCTGAAACTGGCGCAGAGCCTGGCGGCTGGCGCGAGCTTCGGGCAATTCGCGATCCATGAAGACGATTCGGTGGCCGACTACAGCCTGAAGATCTTCGACACCACGTTGCATACCCTGATGGAGGTTCGAGAAAAGCTCGACCCACTGGAATTGCAGCGAGCAGTGACGCTGATGTCCCAGGCGCAGCGGGTCGAGTTCTACGGTTTCGGTGCTTCGGGTGCGGTAGCGGCGGATGCGCAGCACAAGTTCTTCCGTTTGTTGCTGACCGCAGCGGCGTACTCCGATCCGCATATGCAAGCGATGTCGGCGGTGACGTTGAAACCGACAGACGTGGCGATCTGCATCTCCCAGTCCGGGCGCTCCAAGGATCTATTGATCACTGCCAATCTTGTGCGTGAGAGCGGCGCTTCGCTGATTACCCTGTGCCCGAGCCAGACACCGTTGGCCGAGTTGTCGACGGTCAACCTGGCGATCGACGTGCACGAAGACACCGAAATCTACACGCCGCTGACCTCGCGTATCGCCCATTTAGTGGTAATCGACGTATTGGCGATGGGCGTGGCAATGGCGCGCGGGCCGAGCCTGGTCAATCACCTCAAGAGCGTTAAACGCAGTTTGCGCAGCTTGCGGTTGTCGCCCAAATCGGTGAAAGCGCTGGACGACTGACTTCAAGGCCCGCGCGGCCCCCTGTGGCGAGGGAGCTCGCTCCCGCTGGGTCGCGAAGCGGCCCCAGAATTGTGCGACTGCTGCGCAGCCGAACGCGAGCAAGCTCCCTCGCCACAGGACCAAACAACATTCATCGGTCTGTAACCATCAAGCCGCCAAACCGTCATCCCCCACGCCTATCTTGAAACTCCCGTACTCGTCTTGGGAGACTTGAAATGGCCCTGCCTTACGAAGAACGCAACAGCGCTGTCAAAACCCGTCGTCAACAAGAAGATCAACGGCGCATGGAGTTTCGCCGCGCTATTGAAGATCGTTGCGAGCGCCGTCAGCTTCTGGCCGAGATTGGCGATTTTCCTGAAGATTTCGAGCTCAATTATTGGCAGGCTGCGCCGACAGCTTCCCGGCGAAGCGCTCAACCAGGCCGCTGATCTGCACCCGCTCGCTGCGCACGAACGCAAGGAAGGCGTGAGCCACTGGTGACAGCCGTTTAGCCTTGGCTTGCACCAGACACCAGCTGCGATAAAGCGGCAGTTCTTCGACCGGCAACTCGATCAACCCACCGGTCGCCAGTTCGAGGTTCAGGGCGTGGCGCGTCAACAACGCCACGCCCAGACCCGCCAGCACGCATTCGCGTTGAGCTTCGGCTGATGACACTTCCTGTGTCTGGTTGAAGTGCACGCGCTTTTCCTTGAAGTACTCTTCGCACGCCAGGCGTGTCCCCGAACCGGGCTCGCGCAGCAGCAGGGTATAAGGTTCCAGATCCTGCAGGCGCAGGGGGCCCATGTGGCACAGTGGATGATTCGGTGGCGCCACGGCGACAATCGGATTGTTCAGGAATGGCAGGAATTCCAGGCCCATGTCCTGTGGCACCATGGACATGATGACCAGGTCGTCACGGTTGTCCGAGAGGCGTCGAATCACCTGCCCCCGGTTGACCACCGTCAATTGCAGGTTGACCTCCGGATGCTGGCGCTTGAACGCGGCAAACAAGTGCGGAACGAAGTACTTGGCGCTCGATTCCACCGCCAGTTTCAATTGACCCTGGAGGGAGCCCTGCATGTCCGACAACTGCATATCGAGGTTTTCCAGGCGCCCGAAAATGTCCCGGCTGGCGCGTTGCAGTGCTTCGGCCGCTTCGGTCATGTAGAGTTTTTTACCGACGTAATCGAACAATGGCTGGCCAACCAGTTCTTCGAGTTGGCGAATCTGCAGGCTTACGGCCGGTTGTGTGAGCGACATTTCGTCGGCTGCGCGGCTGTAGGACCTCAAATCGCAGACTTCATTGAAGATCTGCAACTGACGCAACGTCATACGCATCAATGACTTACGCACTTTATTAGTCCTCTCGCCGCTGGCTGATGCAGCAACTATAAGTCTTTACTTATGCGTGACCCAATAATTATTCATTTTTGTTAATCCCTTGTGGGCGCTAGTGTGGGGCTGCGACCAAATTGAAACATTTGGTCACGCGTCGACCTGGTCTAGCGGGTCGTGGGTACCACCGGCTCAAGGGAACCTCCAAGTGATAAAAAAGATCCTGATCGCCAACCGTGGTGAGATTGCCGTACGCATCGTACGTGCCTGCGCCGAGATGGGTATTCGCTCGGTCGCGATCTATTCCGATGCCGACCGTCATGCCCTGCATGTGAAGCGTGCGGACGAGGCCCACAGCATTGGCGCCGAGCCATTGGCGGGCTACCTGAACCCGCGCAAGCTGGTGAACCTGGCCGTGGAAACCGGTTGTGATGCATTGCACCCCGGCTACGGCTTCCTCTCCGAGAACGCTGAACTGGCAGACATCTGCGCAGAACGCGGGATCAAATTCATCGGTCCATCGGCTGAAGTGATTCGCCGCATGGGCGACAAGACCGAAGCCCGCCGCAGCATGATCAAGGCTGGCGTGCCGGTTACCCCAGGTACCGAAGGCAACGTCTCGGGTATCGAAGAAGCCCTGACCGAAGGCGATCGTATCGGCTACCCGGTGATGCTCAAGGCCACTTCCGGTGGCGGCGGCCGCGGCATTCGTCGCTGCAACAGCCGCGAAGAGCTCGAACAGGCGTTCCCTCGCGTGATCTCCGAAGCCACCAAGGCGTTTGGTTCCGCTGAAGTGTTCCTGGAAAAATGCATCGTCAATCCCAAGCACATCGAAGCGCAGATCCTGGGCGACAGTTTCGGCAACGTCGTGCATCTGTTCGAGCGTGACTGCTCGATCCAGCGCCGCAACCAGAAGCTGATCGAGATCGCCCCGAGCCCGCAACTGACCCCTGAACAGCGCGCCTATATCGGTGACCTGTCGGTGCGTGCAGCCAAGGCTGTGGGTTACGAGAACGCCGGTACTGTGGAGTTCCTGCTCGCTGAAGGCGAGGTGTACTTCATGGAGATGAACACCCGGGTGCAGGTGGAACACACCATCACCGAAGAAATCACCGGCATCGACATCGTCCGCGAGCAGATCCGCATCGCTTCCGGTCTGCCGCTTTCGGTGAAACAGGAAGACATCCACCACCGTGGATTTGCCCTGCAATTCCGGATCAACGCCGAAGACCCGAAAAACAACTTCCTGCCGAGCTTCGGCAAGATCACCCGTTACTACGCGCCCGGCGGTCCCGGCGTGCGTACCGACACGGCGATTTACACCGGTTACACCATTCCGCCGTTCTACGATTCCATGTGCCTGAAACTGGTGGTGTGGGCGTTGACCTGGGAAGAGGCGATGGACCGTGGCTTGCGCGCTCTGGACGATATGCGTCTGCAAGGGGTCAAGACCACCGCCGCGTATTACCAGGAGATCCTGCGCAATCCGGAATTCCGTAGCGGCCAGTTCAACACCAGTTTCGTTGAAAGCCACCCTGAACTGACCAACTACTCGATCAAGCGCAAACCCGAAGAGCTGGCCCTGGCCATCGCCGCCGCCATCGCCGCCCACGCAGGCCTGTGAGGAATAGAACAATGTCCAAGAAGATCCATGTAACCGACACCATCCTGCGCGACGCCCACCAATCGCTGCTGGCGACCCGCATGCGCACCGAAGACATGCTGCCGATCTGCGACAAGCTCGACAAAGTCGGCTACTGGTCGCTGGAGTGCTGGGGTGGGGCGACGTTCGACGCCTGCGTACGTTTCCTGAAAGAAGACCCGTGGGAGCGTCTGCGCCAATTGCGCGCGGCACTGCCTAACACGCGTCTGCAAATGCTCCTGCGCGGTCAGAACCTGCTGGGCTATCGCCACTACAGCGACGACGTGGTCAAAGCTTTCGTTGCCAAGGCCGCGGTCAACGGCATCGACGTGTTCCGCATCTTCGACGCGATGAACGACGTGCGTAACCTGCGCGTGGCGATTGAAGCGGTGAAAGCCGCAGGCAAGCACGCTCAGGGCACCATCGCCTACACCACCAGCCCGGTGCACACGATTGATGCTTTCGTGGCGCAAGCCAAGCAAATGGAAGCCATGGGTTGCGACTCGGTGGCGATCAAGGACATGGCCGGCCTGCTGACCCCATACGCCACCGGTGAACTGGTGCGGGCGTTGAAAGCCGAACAGTCGCTTCCCGTGTTCATCCACTCTCATGACACCGCCGGTCTGGCGACGATGTGCCAGCTCAAGGCAATTGAAAACGGTGCCGACCACATCGACACCGCGATCTCCAGCTTCGCCTCGGGCACCAGCCACCCAGGCACCGAATCGATGGTGGCTGCGCTCAAAGGCAGCGAATTCGACACAGGCCTGGACCTGGAGTTGTTGCAGGAAATCGGCCTGTACTTCTACGCCGTGCGCAAGAAGTACCACCAGTTCGAAAGCGAATTCACCGCTGTCGACACTCGTGTGCAAGTCAACCAGGTGCCGGGCGGGATGATTTCCAACCTCGCCAACCAGTTGAAGGAGCAGGGCGCGCTGAACCGCATGGGCGAAGTGCTGGCCGAAATCCCGCGCGTTCGTGAAGACCTCGGCTTTCCTCCGTTGGTGACCCCGACTTCGCAGATCGTCGGCACCCAGGCGTTCTTCAACGTGCTGGCCGGTGAGCGTTACAAGACGATCACCAACGAAGTGAAGCTTTACCTGCAAGGTGGCTATGGCAAGGCACCGGGCACCGTGAACGAGAAGCTGCGTCGCCAGGCCATTGGCAGCGAAGAGGTAATCGACGTTCGTCCGGCCGATCTGCTCAAACCGGAAATGGCCAAGCTGCGCGCTGACATCGGTGCATTGGCCAAGTCCGAAGAAGACGTGCTGACCTTCGCGATGTTCCCGGATATCGGTCGCAAGTTCCTCGAGGAACGTGCTGCCGGCACCCTGACACCTGAAGTGCTGTTGCCGATTCCTGAGGCCGGTGGTGTTGCATCGGCTGGCGGCGAAGGCGTACCGACCGAGTTCGTCATCGACGTGCACGGCGAAACCTACCGCGTCGATATCACCGGTGTTGGCGTCAAGTCCGAAGGCAAGCGGCATTTCTACCTGTCCATCGACGGTATGCCGGAAGAAGTGGTGTTCGAACCGCTCAACGAATTTGTCGGCGGCGGCAGCAGCAAGCGCAAGCAAGCCACAGCTCCGGGCCACGTCAGCACCACCATGCCGGGCAACATCGTCGATGTGCTGGTCAAGGAAGGCGACTCCGTCAAGGCTGGCCAAGCGGTGCTGATCACCGAAGCGATGAAGATGGAAACCGAAGTGCAGGCGGCCATCGCCGGTAAAGTCACCGCCATTCACGTGGCCAAGGGCGACCGGGTGAACCCGGGCGAAATCCTGATCGAAATCGAAGGCTGAGTTAACAGCCTCGATCTACCGCTTTAAACCTCGGGGGAGCATGTGCTCCCCTTTTTTTCGCCTCGGGTTTGGGCTCTCAGAAACTCATTCGCCACTGACCTGTAACGCCGTGGTTGCGGCTGTCGGTGCCGATCTCACCCGTGATGCCGACGGCCAGCGTGTGTTTCGCTGAAAATCCAAGGTCCAGCCCGGCATCGACCAGCAGGCTGTCACGATCCAGTGGCACGCCGGAAACGGTGAAGTTTTTCCCACCCGTAACTATTTGTTGGCGAGTATCGCTGTAGACGTCCCCGTAGGTGTGTTTCCAGCCAGCGCTGAACCGCGGGGTCAGTTGCATGCCGTTATCCAGCGCGGTGAGCTTCGCCAGTCGCAGGCCGAATGTGCTGTTCAAATTGTTCTGCGTTTGACCGTGTACCTTCAGTGCCGCTGCACCACCTTTTTCCGTGAAGGTATCGCGCTGATAGCGTTGGTAGCCCAGGCTGGCAAACGGTTCGATGCTGACATTCGCCCGGCCCAGGTTGTAACCCAATTCCGCGAAAGCCTGCTGGGTGCTGGCATCGTAGCGGCCTTCGGGGCGGTCGCTGAAACCTTTGAAGGCAACCCGTCGTTTAGTGCTGCCATCGTGGCTGCTGTAGGTCGCACCCAGTCGCATTGACAGGGGACCGTTTTGACGCAGGGCGTAGGCGCCCACATGCCAGCTGTCGAGATTGCCGTCGAGTCCCCGACTGTTCAGGCGCGTGTCGGATTTGCCGCTGATAACACCCAGCCGCCAGTCCTCTGCGATACCCCAGTCCGCTCCGATTACCAGCCCGTGGGTGGTGTGTTTCAGAGCATCGTAATCGCGATCCAGGGTCCCACCATGACCCAATGCTTGCAGCCAGACCCGACCATTGTCTTCGCTGCCGGCAGCCAGGCGTGGTGCATTGCGCCTCGTGGCGTTGCCATAGCCACTGGCACTGTCCAGCTGACGCATGGCTGAGAGCATGGTTGCGCTGATTGGGCTGTCACTGTTCAGGGTCGCCTTCGCGAGGTTGGCGTTTTGGCTGGCGGCCAGTTGCTCGATGGCAATAGATGCGGTCTGTTTGTCAGCGCGGAGCAGGGCTGCGACCGCAGCGTTTGTGGGGATGGGTGCCTTTGGTAGTGAGGCGACGGAAGGGGTAGCTGGAGGAGTTGAAGCTGTGTCGGATTTGTCAGATGGCGTTTCAGCGGTGACGGTTTGGTTGCTGGTAACCGGCGTTGCGGCTATGGCAGGTTGTTCGGGGGGCATTGCTGTAGAGGCTGTCGACTGATTTTCATCGGCAGTGGTTGGGGTTAAGACCGGAACGGATGTACCGGTGTCTGTGGGTAGATTCGGGACTTCAGCGACGGAGGGTGCTTGAAACTCAATATCGTCAAGGCTTTCACCGAGTTCCCTGCCATTGTCCGTGATAGCGGCAACCGCGAACGGTACGTCGTTGCGGACGAAGATCAAGCCGAAAGTCTTGGCCTGGTAATCCGGCTCGGGTGTCAGGAACGCAAGATTGTTGAGAATCTTCCCGAATTTCCCTTCGATTTTGTCGGCAACCAGGATGGTTTTTTCGCTGATCAGCGGGTAATCACCCGATGCCGCCACGATGTTCAGTGTGGCGCCGCCGAGGTTGGCGGTGCCATCGACCACAATCGTTTCACTGTTGAGCCCATCATCGATCTCGTAGCTCAACTCGGCGGTTTTCGAGAGATTCAAGTCACCTTTGACCTTTGGTGCACCGTGCAAACTGTTGACAGAAAGTTTTCCATTCACGGTGAGGGAACCGGTCAAGCCGCTGCCCGCAAAAACGCCTTTTTCTTCAACCTCGACGTCGCCTTCGATAAAGCCCGGGTTGTTCAGGAAACCTCCCGGTCGCACCGTCGCGCCGCCGCCAATCTTCCCATTGTTGACCAGCGTTCCCAGGGTCAGTGCCCCACCCAGAATGTGCCCGTCGTTGATTAGCGTTGCTTTTGAACGAATCAAGACCCCAATGTTGAAATCACCGGAGCCATTCACGGTCCAGGTGCTGCGTTTGAGCTCCAGACCTGCAAAACGTCGACTGTCGTCCAATGTGCCACCGCTCGCGGTATCGAGTTGCAGGAAATTGTCCCCGCCACCACCGTCAATCAACCCGGAAAGGGCGCCTCGGCCAGATACAATGACCAGGTCATTTCCATCGCCGAATGTCCGGTTAACGCCATCCGCTGCTTTGCCAATGGTCTGTTTGTCAGTGGTGGGATCATTGATGAATGCATCGAGTGCCGCCATGAGCTGCTCCGGTGTTGCATCCGGAGCAATGGTGGTATCGATGGACACTTGCTGGGCAAGCGAAATTTCAGCGCAACCCACTGCGAGCGCAATCGCCAGCGCCAGATGTTTCGGTCGGTATTTGTGTTGAACGGGCATCGAGTACGGCCTCTTTTGACAGGAAGCCAAACTCTAAAAGGCAGTGAAAAATATCGATGTCAGGCGCATCCGCAGGTGCTGCGGCTGATGTCGGAATGGGGCGCAGAAAAAATACAGCCACCTAAAGGTGGCTGTATTTATCTGAGAAAGAAGACGATTGTTCTTACAAAAAATCAGGACGAGTGCGGCCAGCGGGCTGTCAAAAACTCATCTGCCACTGCCCGATCACTCCATGGTTGCGACTGTTGCTGCCGATTTCTCCGGAATAGCCAACACCGACGCTATGGCGTGCCGAAATGCCCACATCCAGTCCGGCTTCCAGCACCAGGCTGTCGCGATCCAGTGAGCTGCCATCCACACTGAACGCTGTGCCACCGACTACAAAGGCCTGGCGTGTCGAGTTGCTGACATCGCCGTAGGTGTGTTTCCAGCCGGCAGTCATGCGCGGGGTGAGGCTCATGCCGTTCTCGAGGCTGTTCAGGTGCGCAAGGCGCAGGCCAAAGGTTGTGCTGAAGTTGTCCTCGGTTTGACCGTCGACGTGCAGGGCCGCAGCGCCTCCTTTTTCTTCATAACTGTCGCGGTGATAGCGCTGGTAGCCAAGGTTGGCGAACGGTTCGGCGCTGAGGCGACCGCTGCCCATGGCGTACCCGAGTTCGGCGAATGCCTGTTGGCTGTCGGCGTCGTAATCACCTTTGGGCCGGTCGCTGAAACCGTTGAATGCCACGGTGCGTTTGCTTTCACCCTGATGACCGCTATATGCCGCGCCGAGGCGCAGAGCCAACGGGCCGCTTTGGCGCAACGCATAGACGCCGGCGTGCCAGCTTTCGACATTGCCATCGACGCCTGTGGCGTCCAGATCGGTCTTTGAATAACCGCCAAGCACACCCAGTTTCCATTGCCCATCAAGCGCCCAATCGGCGCCCAGTACTGTGCCTTTGCTGCGTTGTTCAAGTCCACTGCTGCCGTGTTCGCCGTCGAGTTTGCCGTAGCCGCCAATGGCTTGCAGCCAGAGTCGGCCTTGGGCATTCGGGTCATTGAGGTTGCGAGCATCACGGGGGACGCCGTTCGCGGCGAGGACCGGCGTGTCCCGTTGATCGAGGCCCACCAGCAAAGCCGAACGGCCGCCCATCTGATGCATCGCCGACAGCATGCTGGCGCCGATCTGGTTACTGACACCGAGGGTTGCGCTGGCCAGGTCAGCGTTGCTGGCACCGCTGAGCTGCTCGATGGCTGCACCCGCGGTTGCGCCGGTGGTGTTGAGCAAGGCGTTGTACAGCGTATTGTTTTTGCCGAGGGAGGTCAGGCTGTTGGCGGCGCTACTGCCATTACCGGTGACGGCGAATTCGTTGAAGGCGACATCGTTACGGGTGTAGGTCAGGTCGACGCGGGTTGGCGTATAAGCCAAGGTTGGCGTGATAAACGCGTAGTCGCTTGTGACATTGCCGAAGGTGCCGTTCACGACCGCTGCCTGCAACACGGTGTAATGGCTTTGCCACGGATAGGTGCCGCTGCCGGGGTTTACGGCCAGTGCCGCGCCGTTGAGATTGGCCGTGCCGCCGACCATGATCGGTGCGCTGCTGCCATCTGCATTTACGCCGTATGCGATTGTCGAGCCGCTACCCATGGTCAAGTCGTGGGTGACGGTCGCAGTGCCGAGTTGGCTGTTGGTCAGCAGAGTGCCATTGACCATCAAGTTGCCCACCGAACCGCCGCCGGCATACACGCCACCTGCATCGACAGTCATGCTGCCGCTGATGCCTGCCTGGTTGATCAGCGTTGCGCCACTATGTATTGCACCACCGTCACTGAAATCTGCGCTGCCGTTCAGGGTCCATACCCCTTGCTTGACCTCCAGCCATTCGAAGTGGCGACTGTTGCCGAAGCTGCCGCCCGACGCATCGTCCATCACTACACGGTCGTAACCGCTGCCGCCGTCCACAGTCCCAATGAATCG
The DNA here is from genome assembly GCF_004307665.1 of Pseudomonas sp. Sample_16. Classification (NCBI taxonomy): domain Bacteria; kingdom Pseudomonadati; phylum Pseudomonadota; class Gammaproteobacteria; order Pseudomonadales; family Pseudomonadaceae; genus Pseudomonas; species Pseudomonas sp. Sample_16. The sequence goes on along the minus strand of NZ_RCOB01000169.1, from coordinate 44,912 downwards.
GCTGCCGTTGCGCAAGCTCAGGCTGTCGTTACCACCACCAAGGTCCAAAGCCAAGCCATTGCTGCCGCTGATGGTGCCGCCGTTGACGACGCTGTCAGCGAACTCGCCGACAAACTTCACGCCGAAACCATCGAGACCCTGGATGGTGCCGAAGTTTTCCAGCGCGGTTGCCGCGAGGCCCGAGCCGCCGCTGCCGTCGTCAACCAGAATGGCACTTGTGGCACCGCTGATCATCGCGCCTTGGGCGTTCAGCACATAACCACCGCCCAATGCGATCCCTTCGCTGCCGTTGGTGAACCCGTTCTTGTCCACACCGCCGGCACCAACACCCTGGATCGTGCCGTAGTTTTCGATGTGGGCGATGTTGTCGATGTCTACGCCATCGCCGTCGCCATTGGCTTGCAGGCCGGAATAGGCGCCGGTGATGGTGCCGTGGTTGATCACCGTACCATCGCCGTCGGAACCGAAACCGGAGCCGTTGCGCCCGGCAATATTTCCATAGTTGATGAGGGTTGCGCCCAGATCGGTGGTAATGCCGTGGCGTCCCCCCGTGATGGTGCCGTAGTTGGTCACTGTCACGCCGCTGGCCGAGTCGATGTCGATGCCGTCGAATTTCTGGTCGGCGTTGTGCGAGTCGCCGGTGGAAATCTCGCCATAGTTGGTAATGCTCGCATTGGCGCCGGTCTTCATGCCGTCGCTGGCATCACCACGAATCAGCCCGCCCGCGCGGTTGATGATGGTGGTCGTGACCCCGGTGCTGCGCAGTGCATCGAGGTCCAGGCCTTGGCCGGTTGTCGAGCGGATGATGCCGCTGTTATCGATCAACAGGCTGCCACTGACGAAGTTGCTGTCGATGCGCAACGCGTCGTTGAAGCCGAGAATCTGGCCACCGGCGCGGTTGTAAATGCTGTAGTTGCGCGCCTGGGTCAGGTCGCCGCTGCTGTCGATCGCCCGTCCACCGGTAGAAACGATCTGCCCCGCGTTATCGATCACCACGCCGACACCGGCCGTACCGTCCTTGAGGCTGACAGCCTTGCCGGCATGGGTAATGCTGCCTGGCGCGGAGATCGTCAATGTGTCTGCACCGCCGAGGGTTTGCGCAGTGGTGGTGGCCGTGTCGATCTGCAGGTTTTTGTACGGCGCGGCAATGGCGCCTGTACTGATCACCAGGCTGATGACAAGTGCCAAATGCTGGGGCGGGGAGGTCATGATGGACGGCCTTTTGTTATAAGCAGGGCGTCCTGTATAGCGGAAGGTTTTTACAAATTGATGTCGGGCTTTGCAGTTAGATCTGCATTTAAGTGCAGATTTGCCGCTATATTCTTTTCAAATCTGCATTTCCTTGCATATGAGTTCTACGTGATGTCAGAGAATCTGCACTATATTGCAATCAAGGCGCATTTGACTGGCAATAATGTGCATTAAATTGCGGGTATCCCATGTATTCAGTGACGCTTCAACTATATGCCTCGGGTCGTTGGGAAGATGCGATGACGCTTGTGTTTGCGGACCCAGAGAAAGGTTTTGAGGGGCCCTGCCGGTTTGGCTACAAGACTGGATACGTGGCGGATAATCTCGAATTTGTCGACTCGCCTTTCAACAAAGCGGTGAGTGCCAGATTGCCGCTGAGCTGGGAAAGCGCTTCGCTGAAAAAAGCCCCGGCTTTCCTGCACGATATAGCGCCGGCGGGCGCGGCCAAGCGGTTTCTCATGAGTCGGGTAGGTCAGGACAAACCTGAAGGTATCAGCGCTGATCTGTTTTTACTGGGACGCAGCACTCCCGCGCCGATAGGTAACATGCGTATCAAAGAGTCTGCTGAGGCTGTAGATGACAGACCCGCGATGGGATTTCGACGTGACGAAGTGATCGCTCGAGACAGTACGTTTCTCGAGTACGCCTATGAACAGGGTGCGGCCATTGGTGGCGCGACGGGCGCAGGAGGGGAGGCTCCCAAGCTGCTCATGTCCCGGGGGCGGGATGGATTGCTGTATCCAGACGCTGTATTGAGCGACGATCAAGTGGAGCAACACTGGTTTGTAAAGTTCGCTCGCAACCGGGCTACTCAGACCGATCAGATCATTCTCAAAAGCGAATTTCACTACTACAAGGCATTGCACGCCTTGGGAATCGACACGATCGCATTGGACGGGCTTGCGTTTGAGCAGGCGACCAAACCCAGCCTGTGGATGAAGCGATTCGATCGAAGCGTGAATGATCTGGGGGTTGAGCGCTCTGCAGTGGAGTCGATCTACTCGCTGGCGGGTGTTGTGGTGCCAGGCAGTTACATGAACCATCTGGAAGTGATCCAGCTCCTGGCCCGACTTTGGGCGCAGGCCGGGCAGGAAGAGCAAATCCCCGAGCTGCTATCTGAATATTTGCGACGAGACTTGATCAACAAGATTCTGGGCAATTCCGATAACCACGGTCGCAATACATCAATTATCCGCGGCAGCGATTCCTTCCGTCTGGCACCGATTTACGATTTGGCGCCGATGGTCATGGACGACGAAGGTGTCACACGTACGACCAAGTGGCCTAAAGGCCTTGAGGTGGCGGGGGAAGTGAAATGGCGTGAAGTGTGTGATTCATTGGCGCAGATTGGCGATCCGCAAGCACTGTATGAAGGCCTGCGGGAAGACGCTGCCCGGTTCATGGCTTTGCCCGATATGCTTGCCGCTGATGGCCTTCCCGAAGCCACAATGAACCATCCGGCCATTGCCTTGAGAAACCTTGAGCAGCGTTTGAAAAGCTGGGGGCTCAAATGACCATTACCATTGACGCCCGGGCTCTGTTGATCGAAAGCATCCAGGAAGGATTGGCGCAAGGCACTCTCGAAATCGGTGAAGCCGTCCGGCGTTTGCGCACGGAAGTCACCGGTTTGCACCAAACCCAATTTGCCAAAATGTGCAAAATTTCCGTGCGCACGTTGGTGCATATCGAGCACGGCGAAGGCAATCAGACCCTGAAGTCGCTGAACGCCGTGTTCCGCCCGTTTGGCTTGAAAATGGGAGTGGTGCGAGTTCGGCGTGATATCAGCTGAAATTGCCCAATCACAGCTAACCCCTGTAAGAGCCAGCCTGCTGGCGAAGAACGTCCAGGTACCGAGTTCAGTCAGGCTTGGCGCATTATCGTTGGCGCCCATCGCGAGCAGGCTCGCTCCTACAGCGGTGGTGCATCGAGTCGACTTACCTGCGGCACTCCACCAACGACTTCACCTGTCCCGCCCCTTTCTGGTTTTCATCACTCAACCACCGCTCGAACCCTGCACCGATTGCCGGCCATTCCGAGTCCAGGATCGAATACCACGCCGTATCCCGATTCTGCCCCTTGACCACCATGTGCTGGCGGAACACGCCTTCAAAGCTGAAACCCAGCCGCTCGGCTGCGTACTTGGAGCGGGCATTGGCGTTGTTGCACTTCCATTCCAGGCGGCGGTAACCCAGGGCAAAGGATTCCCGGGCGAGCAAATAAACCGCCTCGGTGCTTTTCGGCGAGCGCTGCATCGGCGCACCGAACGTCACGTGACCGATCTCGATCCGGCCTTGTGAAGGCACAATCGACATCAAACTGAGGATGCCTTGCACTTCACCGCTGGCACGGTCGATCACACTGAAGAAGTAGGGGTCGCTATTGGCTGCATGGTTGTTCAGCCAATCGTTGAAAGCACTGCGCTCGGGGAAGGGGCCGTAAGGCAGATAATCCCAGAGTTTCGGATCGGCACCGGGGCCTTGCAGGGCGTTGAACAAGTCATCGCCGTGGCGCGCCGGGTCAAGTTTTTCCAGGCGGATGAAACGCCCTTCGATGGTTTGAACCGACGGTGCCGGGACACCTTTCCAATCCGCGAGTGAAGTCGACATGTTGTTCTCCTTGAACCTTAAATGGCTTTGCGAAACTGGATGAAACCGGGGCGCTCGGCGATGCGCTCATAAAGCTGGATCGCGGTGGCGTTGGTTTCGTGAGTGAGCCAGTGGACCTTGCAGCAACCGTCCTGTTTGGCTGTTGCGTAAACGAATTCGATCAGTTGTCGGCCGACGCCGGTACCACGGGTTTCGGGCGCTACCAGCAGGTCTTGCAGGTAGCAGGAGTTTTCGATGCTCCAGTTCGAACGATGGTAGATGAAATGCACCATGCCCACCGCTTTGCCGTCGGCCCAGGCCAGCGCGGCGTGGGTGGGTTCGTTTGGATCGAGCATGCGTTGCCAGGTGCTTTGGCTGACGGCGTCCGGCAGTTCGGTGTTGTAGAAGCGCAGGTAGGTTTGCCACAGCGGTAGCCAAGCTGCGTGATCGCCGGCGGTGACTGGGCGAATGTCGATCTGACTCATGGTGATTTCCTTAGCGCATCAATTGAGCGAGGGTCTGGTCATTGACGTCGGAGCTGGCAGCCAGGCCTTCGCGTACGCCCGCGATGTCGGCGGGGGCGCGGTTCTGGCTGAGTTTGCGTTTGCCCTCGAGACGGTCGATGGGAATGGCGAAACCGACGATGGCCTTGAGCATGCCGTCGATGTAATCGGCGGGGGCATCGGCCACTGACCATGGCTGGGCGCGGCCAGCTTCATGACGGTCGGTGAGGGTGCTGACAATGTCGAGCAGCCGCCCGCCATCGCTGAAGGTTTCGGCACGGCCATAGGCATGTACCGCGACGTAGTTCCAGGTGGGCACGACTTTGCCGTGTTCGGCCTTGCTCGGATAGAAGCCAGGGCTGACGTAGGCATCGGGGCCGGCAAAAATCAGCAGGGCTTCAGCGCCGTCGCGCAGGTCTTTCCACTGTGGATTGGCTTTGGCCAAGTGTCCGTACAGCGTGCCGTTCGAGCCCTGTTCGCAGTGCAGCAGAACCGGTACATGACTGGCTTGCAGGCCACTTTCACCGTGGGTCACCAAAATGGCGAGCCGGCTGGCGAGCATCAGTTCATGCAGTTGGGACAACTCGTCGATGGCAAAGGCACGTGGCGTGTACATGAAGATATTTTCCTTGGCGAATGCCTGCATCCTAGGCAGTCTATTGGTCTGTTGTAAGAGCCATTAATGACCAATTTCATGGGTCCATTGTCATGACTACCGAACCACTGTCCCTTTCGTTCAACCCGGCGGGCATCGAACTTGATCGCCGCCAGGGGCTGAGTCGGCAGCTGTATCAGGCATTGCGCCTGCGGGTGCTGGATGGGCGACTGGCCAGTGGCACCCGTCTTCCCGCCAGCCGCGATCTGGCGGCGGCTCTGGCGATTTCCCGCAACAGTGTGGTGCGCGCCTACGACCAACTGTATGCCGAAGGCTTCATCGAGGGACGGGTAGGCGATGGGACCTATGTCGCGCAATTACCTCAGAATGCGTTGCCGGCAAAAAAATTATCCACAAAAGTATCCACAGGGTTGTCAACAGGCTTACCCACAACCTTATCCACAAATTGGCTGGATTTACCTGTTGATTCATCCAGCAAAGTTATCCACAGCGGTGCGTTGGGTCGCGTAGAAAAGAACCATTTACCGAGTCCACCAAGCGGGCCTCCGCGGGCATTCAGGGTTGGCGTTCCGGCCTTTGACCTTTTTCCTTTCGAAGTGTGGGCCAAGCTGAACGCGGCTTTCTGGCGAAAACCGGATTTGCAGCAGCTGTGTTACGGCGACCCCGCAGGTGATGCGCGTCTGCGTGGAATGATTGCCGCGTACTTGCGCAGTTCCCGGGGCATGCAGTGCACGGCTGAACAAATTGTGATCACCAGTGGTGCGCAGCAGGGGATCAGCCTTTGTGCACAGTTGCTGGTCGAACCTGGCGATGGTGTGGCGATTGAGAATCCCGGTTATCGCGCGGCGGGTCATGCGTTCGCCGTGGCCGGTGCCCGATTGCACGGGGTGGCGGTGGACAGTGACGGTATCGATTGCAACGAATTGAACGGCATCGTGGATTGTCGTTTGGCCTATGTCACACCATCGCATCAATACCCGACGGGGGTGGTGATGAGTCTGGCGCGGCGGCTCGAGTTATTGGCCTGGGCCGAGAAAACCCAAGGCTGGATTGTCGAGGACGATTACGATGGCGAGTACCGTTACAGCGGCGCGCCACTGGCACCGCTGGCCGCGCTGGATCGTCACGGGCGCGTGCTCTACGTTGGCACGTTCGGCAAAGTGGCTTTCCCGGCATTGCGCCTGGGTTATCTGGTGTTGCCAACGGCACTGGTGGACGCTTTCAGCCAGCGTCGCGCGGTCGATGTCCGGCACTCCGAGGTCAGCACCCAGGCCGTCATGGCCGAATTCATGGCGGCCGGGCATTTCCAGCGGCACATCCGCCGTATGCGCCGCGCCGCGTTGAGTCGTCGCAATACGCTGCTGGCCAACTGGCCCTCGGACATTCCCGGGGTGGGCAGCCTGCCGAGTGTCGCGGCAGGGTTGCACGTGACGGTGGCAGTCGATACTCAGGCCCGTGAACGTGAACTGATTGAGGCTGCCGCCGGCGTCGATGTCGAGATCAACGGTCTGAGCAGTTACTGGCTAGCGGATTCGAGCACTTCGGTGGATCAGCGGGCAGGGCTGGTGCTGGGATTTGCGGCGGTGCCGGAAGCGGCTATCGCGTCAGCGCTTGTGCGTTTGCGCAGTGCCTGGTGCCGGTAAAGGGCGGGTCCGCGGACCCGCCCCTCTATGAGTCACTGGGGCTCGAGTTGCAGGAACAATGATTGGGTGGAAGCACTGGTGATTCGACGCAGTACGTAGTCGATGGGCTGCAGCGTTGCCAATTGTTCTCGAAGCTCGGTATCCAGCGTCGCCAGGTATTTTTCCGATACTTTCAGATGCGCTGCTGTGGGTTGGGCGGCATCGCTCTCAAGTGTTTCGTAGTGGAAGTGCGCAACCCACAGTTCCTGGTCATTGTCGGTAGCGTCGAGAATCCGGTACTCCTGAAAGTAGTCCTTGCGCCCCGTGGTTCTGATCCGGCCTTGCTCGTTGCGCAGGATTTTGACCTGTCGGTTTTCGTGCAACCATTGGAAGTACTCCTGCCTTGGCTTGCGCTTCTTGAGCATTTTTGTGCGTGTCTTGATGCCCTCTTTGCGGAGTCTGTCAGCCCTGCCGCGCAATTCCAGGCTCAGGCCGGCTACGGGAGGAGGTTGTTTGCCGGCACTTCTGATGTTGCTCATGGCCTGTTCGACGCTTGTGGCGGACTCTTCCAGTTTGCGCGCCTGTTGATCGAACAGGTCCTGTACATCGGCAGGGATTCGATTTGCACGTTCGGCGTCCCGATTGATGCGCTTGGTGAATTCGTTTGCGTCCACGTTGAGGTTCAGGCCGGCAGCGATGGTGGCGAGATCATCCAGCGCGGGCTTGGCGGGCTTGGCGCTTTTGGGAACGAGCTTCTGGAACAACTCCTCTTTTTTCTCCTGCCCGGATGTTTGCGGGGCTTCGCTTTCGACGACGCGTGGGCGGGTCTTGGTGACTTTGACCTTGGGCCGCGACGGGCCTGCAACAGCAGGTCGGGAAGGTTGCTGGATGAAAGCTTCTTCGGCTTCAGGAAGCAGTTGGTTGAGCTGGTTCAGCGTCAGTGTTTGAAATTCCGAGATCAGCACTTGAAGGTGGTCGAGCGCCGATTGGTGAACCATCCCGGGGTATCGGGCTGGCAGATCCTTAATACACTGAAGTGCATCGGCATAGATGTCGGCCAGCCTGGACAGCTTTTGGATGCGCGCCTCGGGCGGCTCGGTATTGCTCGGCTGTTTCATCATTTCAGCAACTTCATGGCTGGCGTCGGCGGCGTCCTCCACCATGCTGACGATCGCCGTTCGAGCTTCGGACATGGTTTCGCCAGATGCCTCTTGGATGCACTGTTCATAGGCCATGCCCACTTCATTGGCTTTGAAGTCCAGGCGAGTGAATTTCGGCAAGAGTTTTGTCAGATCGGCGATTCTGGTAAGCCCGACATGGCCCAGTACCTGGAGACCTGTCAGGGTGGTTTGTGACTGTTCCAAGCGTTCGACGATGGCGTCTCCCAATGCGATTGCCTCTCGGATGTCGGTCAGATCCGCTCGTACCGGCTCACCCGTGTTCAAAGGCGCTTGCGCCAGCAGTTTCTGCATGATCCGGGCGTACTGGTTTTTCTTTACCGTAAACCAGAGTGAAAGGAACTTTTGCTGCACGGTGGTGAGGCGCATTAACTCGTAGGTGTACCCGGTTTCCCCGCCCAGCGAACGCCATTCGCTCAACTGTTCGAGGGCTTTTCCATAACTTGTTTTCAGCTCGTCGAGTTTGTCGGTGTAGAGCCTGGTCGCTGCTTCGAGATTCTCGGTGGAAGCCTTAGTCATGCTCGTCTGAAGGAGATTGAGTGCTTGCTGTTGGGTTTCTTCCTGGCTTCTGAACGCCTCCAATTGAGTATCAAGTTCCGCTTTGCGTTTTTCCTTGGCTAGCTTCAGGGCTTTCAAACGGCTTTTCGGGCCACCGCCGCGCAGGCGCAGCCGCGTATCGACAAACCATTTGCCATGGGGGCCACGAGTCAACAACGGCCCGGTACGTTTGGCGTCATCGGGACTGACAATCTGTACGTCTTCGTCGTCATTGACGGTGACCTGAAACCAGCGTTCACCTACCTGGGCGTAGTGTGTTTCGTTAAGTTCATACAGATGGGGCGGCTTGTTGTTCAGCGTCTTCATCTCGATATTGTTCAGGTCCGGCGCAGAGACGCTGAGCTTGTCCAGATAGGTGCCCAATGACGGGGTCGAGCGACGAGGCACCGATACACCGGTCTCCAGAGAGGAGGTATGGCTGTCGGGCAATTGATCAAAAAATACTGAAGGGGCCATGGAAATTTTCGCAGGTACAGGCTTGGGCGATTGCGGTGTTACTGGAGCTGACGGCAGGTCCCACGCCGGTTTTTTGCGTACACGCCTGGTCCATTCACTGTGACGCTGCTGGTAAGCGCGGTGAGTCAGCACAATGGCCAGCGTCACCAGCACATCACCCAATGAGCTCCATTCGATCAGCGTGTCGCCTTGTTCATGGGCGTCGAGTGCTTGCTGGATCTCGCTGATGCTTTGCCACACCCAAACGGCGGTCCCCACAGGCCCGCTCAAGAACGTCGAGGCAACGTTGAAAATCGCCCAGGCGCTGTCCTTCAAAAGTGTCCAGCGTCTTTCCTCATTGGACACTGATGACCGATCCGCCTGCTCTGCCATGGCATTGGCGTTGCTGGTGAACAATGCGGACAGCAAGTCGCCAGTGATCTCCTCGGTGTCCAGATCGATAGGTCCCGCCAGGTCCAGGCTGAATAACGTCGAGATACCGGACTGAGTCGCCAGCCAAGGTGAAGGCAAACCTACGGGAAAAACGTATTGCGCATATTCGAAGCTCAGCGCCGGTGTCGGCAGCCAGGCCAGTACGCAATCGCGCAGCTCGCCCGGTTGGTGCAGGGCGTAAACCAGGTTTGCCTGCGAGACAAATTGTATTAACGGTTGCTCGAACAGTGGCCGGTAAAGCAGGCAGGGAGCGTCTGTTTTTTGCCGCGGGCCGATGATGAACATGTTGCTGACGGTGTCACCGCCGGACAGCAGGCGATGCCGAGGCTTGAACGTGAGAGGGCGAATGACGATATCGGAATGAGGTTGTGGAGGTTTTCCCTGTGCGACGTCCATCAACTCGCTAATGTAGCGATAGCCAGTCTCGTCAACACCACCCAATTGTTGAAGCATGCATTCCAGTGCATTGAGCCGCAGCAAGTCGGGCAATTGATCGATGTAGCGCTGTTTCTGAATCGCGGCTTGCACCGAATCATCGATCAGTTTGTTCCTCAGCAACTTCGGGTAGATCTCGCCGATATTGACCTTGGCGGCGATGTCGACCAGATAATCGACAGTCAGCCAATCGGGCACCAGCGTGTTGTTTTTGAAACTCAACTCGGCCCGGTAGGGCGCGGTATTTTGCAGGGCGAAATCACCCAGGTTTTCGGTATACCGGTCTTGCGGATTGGGCAAGGTGAGCCCGCCGACGGTGAAGCTGTTGGTGACAGTGATTTGCAGATCATCAAGCGGTAGATGCGCGGCCCCTTCACTGGCCTTGTCCTTGACGATGGCTTCGCGCATGGCGGTCTGCGCATACACACTGATCAGAGGAATGTCGTTTGCGCTTGAGCTGTTGCGCAGTTTTCCAAGGCGGGCAAGGCAGTGGCTGTAGTCTTGCAAATGACTGGGCGAGGCATTGGATAACCAATCGGGAATGGCCGCCTCAAGCTGCTCGATACGGTTTTTGTCGCTAGTGCTGAAATGCTCAGCCGGGGTGGCTGCCGTACGCAAGCCCGGGGGTGTTGCGGTCCTGGCGGTCGAGACCGGAGGGACGAGTGCATTAATGGCGTCCATTTGAGAGGCTATCAGCGCCCAGGCCATATGATCGAAAACGTTGCCGTCGGGCTCGACCAGTCGCCACTTCAGCGTGCGCCCTGCCAGGTCGATGTCGATCCGGCCAGGCAGCGTCGCGCCCAGTTGCTCCAGAGAATCGAAGGCTTCGTAACCGCTTTCCACTGTGTACAGCATGATCTGTTCACGCTGTTTGTAAGTGGCCTGCAGTGCAATCGCACCGCCGAGCATTAGATGAACGCCTTCGTTGTTGTCCACGTCGATCAGGCAGGCTTTGATACCGGGAATTTCAGTATTTTTCCGGGCTCGTTCGGTTTTGTCCGGATAGTTGTACACCGCACGGGCCACCGTACATTGATCGACATTCCAGCCCTTTACCTGTTGGACATCAAATGCGTTTTTCAGCGTCTCGCAGAGTCCATGCCATCGCGGTTGGTCGCTGACTGTTTCATTCCAGAACGCCAGTGCGCGCTGTTGAAACTCGACCATTAACAGGGCGGCGTGGTCGTTGAGCAGTTGGGCAATGTCTTCGACACTGACAGCAAGATGAACGGGGTCGCTGGTCAGTGGGCTGTGCGTCAGGAAATGCTCACCCTCGATGAAATTGGCGACACCTGCGCTCCAGCTCAAACGTACCAGCGCATGGGTCAATGTTTCCACGGAGGGGGAGGCGGCACTCAGCGTTCCATTGGTCATGCGCCATTGCGGCGTCACAATCAGTGTCTGGTCGGGGTCGATGTCGAGCAGCGGATAAAGTTTTTTCAGTGCTTCGCTCAGCACCTGCGAGCTGGCATCGTCGAGGGAAGGCCCCTGATTGGTCAGGCTGACCAGCTTGCTTCTGTCCAGCAACAGTGTTGCGTTGTTTGCGGAGGTGCTTGTGGATTCTCGGGTCATGGTCATTTTCCTTTTTGACCGGCATGGGGGCGGCCGCCAGCCTGCGATACGGGCATCACAGCCCGATGAGATGGAGGCAGGCAGGCGACAGCGTTTGAAAGGACCCACCGACAGGTGAGTCTGCAGCAGCGATCAGGTGGAGGTGGATGTCTTGGCGAAGAACAGCGATCGGGCCAACTGAGGGCTGATCCTGCTGCGATAGATTTCGATTGCGTCCTGGTTGCTGGTGCTGGCCCCGATATCGACACGACCCAGCAGCCGTTGCTCGCGGGTTTTCAGATGCGCTGCAGTGTAGGACTGGACGTCGTCCTTGAGCTGGGCGTAGTGAAAGTGGGCATACCAAAGCGCATTTGCGGAGGTGGCGTCACGCACTTCGTATTCCTGCAGATAGTCCCGGCGCTGCCCTTTGAGTCGACGTCGGTCTCCCACCGGCACGATGTCGACTTCGCCTTTGCTGTGTAGCCATTCGACGCGTGCAGCGGTGGGCGGTTGCCGTTTGGTCATTTCAAGCCGCAACCGATGGCCTTCGGCATACAGTAGCGTGGTTTGCGTGGCCAGTTGCGTCAGTACCGATTGCGCCTCGTTTGTATGATCTTGCGTGGTATTGCTTTGCATGAGCGCTGCGTTGATCGCCTTGCTGGCTTCTTCAAGGCGAGAAGCTTGTTGGTGGAATGCTTCCTCTATTTCCACCGGGAGCTGCCAGGATTGTTTTGAGTCTGCTTCGGTTCGTTGAATAAAGGCGGGCAGCGCATCCAGCAATGCTTTACCCGCCTTTATGCGTGCCCCCGGATCAGGCAGGCGCGTTTTCGGCGCCTGCGGTTTCATCGTCAAACGTTCGACCCAGACCCCGGGGGTCTTTTCATGGAAGGTGGCGATCACTTTGCCGGTCACCGGCGCGGTGACATCCACAAGGACCATGTGACCGGGCGCGGTTTTGCGGGTCTGGCCGATCACCGTACCTTTGAAGCGCGTTGTGATGACCCTTTTGTTTGACGTCGATGTGGTGCGTGACGGGCCGGGTACAGGCTCCAGGAGTTGCTGTTCGCGCAGCAGGTCCGCCAGATGCCCGACGGTCTGCTGATTGAACTCGTCGATACGACCCTGCAATCGCGTAAATTGCGTTTGCACGATCTGCTCCTGGTTGGCTGTAGAGAAGCTCTTGAGGCGTTGTTCGATAGCGGCGAACTGGTCGATCAGGTTGTTCAAGGCCTCAATCCGTTCATCCGTGCGCAACAGCTGCGCATCACCCATCAACTCCATTGCACTGTTCACCGTCAGGTCGGCGTCTTCGACAATCTGCTCGAGGGATGCTTTGGCACTGGACAGTTCGGCCGTTTCGCCAGATTTGACGCACACCTCGCGAGCCAGCGTGACCTGAAGGGACTTGAGGTCCGGAAGGTCGAATTTTGGCAGTTTCTTTTGATACTCAAGGGACAGCTGCTCGGCTTTCTTGCCCAGGCGCGTCAATTCCTTGAAGCGCAACTGAGCGAACTCGACCTTCTCGATAACGCCTTGGGTCAGGTCCGACATGTTTTCAAACGTCCCGGCGGGAGGCGATTGGGCACTGTCTTCTTTGGCATCGAGATGTTCCAGGGTCAACTTCAGGGCATCGACGAACGCCGGGTATTTCTCGTCGATCCAGGTCTGGTTGAAAAACAGTTGAGTTCCCAGCATCTCGATCATCGCGTCACGATAGTTACGCACATCCTCGACCAGGTTGAGTGATTTGAGTTTCTCGATGGTGATTTCATATTCACCGATGCGCTCCTCGAGTTTGTCGAGAAATGTTTGTTTAGCTGCATCCCTTGCATCTGCGGAAGCCTTTTTCATGGTGTTGTAGGCATCGGTAATACTTTGGCGTTTGGACGCCATCTGCGCATCGAAAACCGCCAGGTGAGCCTTGATCTCGGTGACTTTGGTGGCGTTGGCTTTTTGCAATGCCTTGAGCCTGCTTTTCTTGCCACCGCCACGCAGTCGCAGCCTGATATCGATGACCCAATCGCCTCTGGAATTGTTGATCAACAAGGGGCCGGTGATGGAAGGTTGTTTGCGGGTATCAACGATTTGAACGATTTCATCGTCGTTCAGGAAGACTTCGAACCATCGTTCGCCTACCGGGGCATAGTATTTGGACTGATGTTCATAAAGGTGTTTGTGCCAGCCTTCGGTGCTGGCCGCTCCCAGCCCCGGCGGTTTGGGGATTTTGTACCGGTCCAGGGTTGGCCCCAGCCCTGCGCTGTTGCTATTGAGTACGGTCGCGGGGTGAAGTGAGGTCTGGTGTTCGGCCGGCAGATAATCATCCTCAATATCAGGTAACTGGATGCTGGCGGGGGTCTGCGGCGGAGGGTTTTTCTGTGCGCCGCCAATAACGGCTGTTTCGGTCTTCGCAGGGCGCGCGCGCGCCGGTTGGCGTCGGGCGGTCGCCTGATGAGCCAGCACCATGCCCAGGGTCAGGAACAAGTCGGTCAGGGCGGACCATTGTGCTGGCGTATCCTGGTTTTCCCGGGCATCAATGCCTTCTTGCAGATCGTCCAGAATCTGCCAGATCCACGCAGCCGTTCCGGCGGTTCGACCGAGAAAAGGCAACACGGCGCTGAAGATCATCCAGGCGCGTTGTTTGAAGCTGGCCCAGCGGCTTTCGGCGTTGGATACCGAATCCCGCTCGCTCTTCATGATCAGCGCATTGGCGTTGGCCTTGAACAGTTTCATCAGGCGGTCGTGCTCGATCACTTTTTGCCCGAGCGACACCGGTCCGCTCATCCGCAGGGAAATGGTCGGGTCGGCCAACAGTTGTGACACCGTCCAGACCGAAGGTAATTCACCCGGGAAGACATACTGCGAATAATTGAACCGAACATCGTCCGCCAACCATGCCAGGGTAGATTCGCGAAGCTCCTTGTCGTGTTTGATCGCATACAGCAGGTTGGCGGCCGAGGGGTACTGAGTCAACGCTTGTGCAAGCAGTGGGCGATAGAGAATGCAAGGCCCATTGGCCATGTCCCGCGGCCCGATCACAAACATGTTGGTGACTTCATCAGGGGTTTTGTTTTTATCCTGGCCGGTGATGAACGCCAGCGGACGGATGACGATCTCATGCCCGTCGACCCAGCGGTCGGCCTTCAGCACATTCATTGCCGCCACGATGTAGCGATAGCCCTTTTCGTCAATGCCATGTTCGCCAAGAATTTTGCTTTGCAATGCTTGTAGCGCCAGCTGAATACGCAGGTTACTGGCGTAGAGGCGTTGACGGCGCAGCGATTCAAGCGGGTCATCCAACAGCTTGCTCTTGACCTGTGCGGGGTAGGTCGCACCGATATCGACGGCGCTGATGGCCGTCTTGACATAGTCGGGCGTCATCCAGGTCGGCACTGCTGTGCCGTCCTTGTATCGCACCGACTGGTTGCCCAGCGGAAGGGCGATGAGGTTTTCGAGTGCCAGCTCGGCAAGGTCCAGGCGATTGGTCTGGTTCATGCCAGGGGCCGTGAATGCCCCCCAGACCACTTGACTCTCGATAACGATCTCAATGTTCTCAAGCTTCATGCCGGCAACGTCACTGTGGCTTTTGAGCATGTGGGCTCGAAGGGCATCCAGTGCGAATGTCTTGATCGGAGCAATATCGTCGTCGAAGGATTTTCCGCTGTTGCGCAGTTGCAGCAATGCCAGATCGAACAGGTGTCGACTGTAGCAACCCAGATCGAATGGCGAAGCGTTGTTCAGCCATTCGGGGATCAGACGCTGCACCTTTACGAAGTGCGAAACCTGTTCGGTCTGAGTTGTACCGCTCACCTGCGCAGCGGCACGGGCAGGCGTCGTGAACACCGGTTTGCTGTCCCGTTGTCCAAACTCCAGGCCGGCAATCGCATCAGTTTGCAGGGCAATCAGCGCGACGGCCTGATGATCAAAAAAATTCCCGGAGGGTTCGAACAGGCGCCATTGAAGCTTGGCTTCGGGTGGCATTTTTTCAACATACTTCGGCAAATCCTCGCCGAGTTTTTCCAGCGACTCATAGGTCCCGAACCCCGAAGCGATGGAGTGGGTCAGGATGATTGTGCGTGTCTCGACGGTGCCGATCACGACGGTCAGATCCGTACGATTGAGATGGCTGGATACGGTGCCATCGAGCCGGTCGAGGTCGATCAGGCAGACCCGAATCTTGTAGGTGTCGTGCTCAGTGCGTGTTTTCGCATCGGGATAGTCGAAAACATTGCGCGCGATCGCCAGTTGATGCGCGTCCCAGCCTTCCACCTTTTGTACATTCCAGACCTGCCGCAGTGACTGCGACAACGCTTGCCAACGCAAAGTGGAGCCTTGAGTGGTCTGGTCCCAGTATTCGAGTTGTTGTTCCTGATAGGCCACCAACAGGACGGGCGACAGTTTATTGATCAGACGCCCTATGGCATCGATCCTGACCGGTAGGTGGATGGGCGTTTTCGTTCTGGGATTCAGGCTCAGGTAATGCTCGCCGTCGAGGTAGGTCACAGACTCGCCTGAACCGGCGTGCCGCAACAGCGCATCCGTCAGTGACTCGAATCGCAGGGTTCCGGGCCGGACGGCCCCGGCGACGATTTTCCAGCTCGGTGTAACGACCATCGCCATTGCGGGGTCGATGTTCAACTGTGGATACAGCTTTTTCAGATCGTCTCGAAGAATACGGGTGGCGACCTCCCTGATAGAGGGGCCGGTGACCAGTTGGGTGAGCAGATCACTTGGGTCGCTGGAGGCCTGATCAGGCTCGACAGCATTCGTTTCGGTAGAGGCCATGTGCGTTCCTTGCTGAGGGACTGGGACGTGCGCGTCAACGCGCCGCTCAGGTTCGGAAGGTAACGTGGGGTGGGATGGGGCGTGCGGTACTTAAATATCGTCCGGAAAAAAAGACCCGCCATAAGCGTAATGCTGTTCACTTAAGGACGAACACCCGTGGCGAGGGAGCTTGCTCTCGATGCGCAGCAGTCCCTTTCAGGACCGCTCCGCGCTCCAGCGGGAGCAAGCTCCCTCGCCACAGGATGCCAGCGTTCTCTTAAGTGAACAGCATTACGCCATAAGCGGGTCTTCACTGGCGCGCAAACACTGGCTCGTTCAGGT
Source organism: Pseudomonas sp. Sample_16 (assembly GCF_004307665.1). Lineage (NCBI taxonomy): Bacteria > Pseudomonadati > Pseudomonadota > Gammaproteobacteria > Pseudomonadales > Pseudomonadaceae > Pseudomonas > Pseudomonas sp. Sample_16. Next base: position 28,622 of record NZ_RCOB01000169.1, on the reverse strand, counting down.
TCCGGATTTGATCTTGGTCCACGCCCGGGTGCGCGCGCGTTCGGCATCGCGCGGCAGCGGCTGCAGGGTGTAGAGCGTGCTCATCGCCGTGTCGGTCGGATACAGATTCGGGTTGTTGCGGATGGCCGGGTCGACCATTTCCGTGGCGTCCTTGTTCGGGTTCGGGTAACCGACGAAATCGCTCACCGGCGCGATCACCTGAGGTTGCAGCAAGTAGTTGATGAAGGTGTAGGCGTCTTCCGGGTTCTTCGCGCCCTTGGGAATGGCAAGCATGTCGAACCAGATCGGCGCGCCTTCCTTCGGCAGGCGCATGTCGACGGTCACACCGTTTTTGGCTTCCTTGGCGCGGTTGGCCGCCTGGGAGAAGCTGCCGGAGTAACCGACCGCGACGCAGATGTCGCCGTTGGCGATGTCGGCCATGTACTTGGAAGAGTGGAAGTAAGTGACGTACGGACGGATTTTCATCAGCAGTGATTCAGCCTTGGCGTAGTCCGCAGGCTTTTTGCTGTTGGGATCGAGGCCGAGGTGTTGCAGGGCCAGCGGCAGGATCTCCGAGGGCGAGTCGAGCAGGGCGACGCCGCACTGCTTGAGCTTGCTGATGTTTTCTTCCTTGAAGATCAGGTCCCAGCTGTCCACGGGAGCGTTGTCACCCAGCGCGGCCTTGACCTTGTCCGGGTTGAAGCCGATCAGGATCGTGCCGTACATGTAGGGCACGGCAAATTTGTTGCCCGGGTCATTGGCTTCGATCAGCTTCATCAGCTTGGGATCGAGGTGGTTCCAGTTCGGCAATTTGCTGCGGTCCAGAGGCTGGAATACGCCCGCTTCAATTTGCTTGGCGAGGAACACATTGGACGGCACCACCACGTCGTAGCCGGAGTTGCCGGTCAGCAGTTTGGCTTCCAGCGCTTCGTTGGTATCGAAGATGTCGTAGACCAGTTTGGTCTGCGCGTTCTGTGCCTTGAAGTCTTCCAGGGCTTTGGGCGTGATGTAGTCGAACCAGTTGTAGACACGCAACGTTCGTTCTTCGGCCTGTGCGGCACCGCTCAGTACCGTGGCGCAAAGCGCAGGGACGATAAAACGCTTGAGATTCTTCATGCTTGTATTTCCTCAGCAAGCGCTTTCAAAACCTTCGAGAACGTTCACGGCGTTGATACCGATTTCTTCGACTGCGTACCCGCCTTCCATCACGAACAGCGTCGGTACGCCTAGCTTTGCGATGCGCTTGCCCATGGCCAGGTAATCCGGACTGTCGAGCTTGAACTGCGAGATCGGGTCGTCCTTGAACGTGTCGACGCCCAGGGACACGACAACGATGTCGGCGCCATAGCTTTGGATCTCTTTGCAAGCGTGTTCCAACGCTGCACTCCAGGTGTCCCAGCCGCTGCCGGCAGGCAACGGATAGTTGAAGTTGAAACCTTCACCGGCGCCTTCACCCAACTCGTCTTCATAGCCGAGGAAGAATGGAAACTCGGCTTCCGGGTGGCCGTGGATCGAAGTGAACAGCACATCGCTGCGCTCGTAGAAGATCGATTGAGTGCCGTTGCCGTGGTGGTAGTCGACGTCGAGGATCGCGACCTTTTTGTGGCCCTGATCGAGGAATGCCTGGGCGGCGATGGCGGCGTTGTTGAGGTAGCAATAACCCCCCATCAAGTCGCCGGCAGCGTGGTGTCCTGGTGGGCGGCAGAGGGCGAAGGCACTGCGGGCGCCGCGCTGGATTTCGGCTTGGGCCGTGAGCGCAACTTGCGCTGCACTGTACGCTGCCTGCCAGGTGCCGGCGGTGATCGGGGCGCCGCCATCGAAACTGTAGTAACCCAGTTCGCCATGCAGGCTCGTGGGTTTGACACGACGCAGCGTGCGCGCCGGCCAGGTGTAGGGCAGCAAGTCACCGTCGGTGTTGAACTCGGTCCAGCGTGCCCAGGCGCCTTTGAAAAAGTCGAGATAATCGCGGCTGTGGATACGCGCGATCGGTTCGAGGCCGAAATCCTTCGGCGCCTCCACTGGGCCGAGATTCTGCTTTTGCACTCTGGAAAGCACGTGGTCGGCCCGCGATGGCATTTCGAAGCAGGGCTTGAGTTGCCCGTCTATCAATTCGCAGCGGCCATGGTGCAGGTGGTGATCGTCTGAGTAGATCGTCAGCATTTGTTGTTCTCCGCAGGGCTGGTTCGGTTGAGCACAGTCTTGCGGCGCAGACGATTCAGGAGAACGGCAGGAAAGGCCAAAAGGGGATCGATGTGGCCAAAACATTTGACCGAAATTCGCCTCTCGAATAACGCTGCAAAACCCGTAGGAGCGAGTATCAGGGCCGGAACTGGCTCGGCGCCACACCGCTCCAGCGCACAAACGCATGACGAAAACTGGCGGTCTCGCTGAACCCCAGGGCCTCGGCGATTTGATAGATCGGCAGTTGATCCTCGCACAGCATTTGTTTGGCCTGCTCGAAGCGCAGTTCGTCGAGCAGTTCCTGATAACTGCATCCCAGATCTTTCAGATGCCGACGCAAGGTGCGCGCCGAACAATTCATCTGCTCGGCCAGCCCTTCAAGCCCTGGCGCGGCGTTCAATTGCGCACGGAGCAACTGCCGAATCCGCCCTAACCAGGCCTGGCGCCCCGTGAATTCGAGGTTCTGCTTGCGGCAACGTTCGGCCATGGCCTGGTGGGTGATGACATCGGCCAGCGGCAATGGCTGGTCGAGCCAGCGCTTGTCGAAGGCAAAGGCGTTGTCCCGCGCCCCAAAGAGCAGCGGGCAATTGAAATGTTCGGCGTAGGTCGATTCATAGTCGGGCGCGGCATGTTCGAAGCGTGCAGCCAGCAACGGCAGTGAATGCCCGAGCAGATCGTCGCAGGTGACTTTCAACGACACCAGGCAAAACTCCGCGTTGAACACGGCCATCGCCGGGCTCTCACGGTAGTCGGCCGCGACGAACCAGATACGCTCGCCATCGTCTTCCAGGCTCAATTCGAAAAGTGTTCCCAGCAACGCCGGATACCGCATCGCCAAACGTAAAGCGTCACCGAAGGTGGCACTGGTGAGCAGGGCGTAACCGAGCATGCCGTAGCAGGAAACGTGCATTCGCCGCCCCAGTTCCAGGCCGATGTCACGCTTGAGCGCAACGGCGTTGGCGCAGACCTGCATTTCCTGATTGGTGGTGATGCGCGTGTCGGCCCGGTGCAGGTCCGCCGCACTGATGCCGCTGCCGGCCAGCAGCGCCTCGCTGGACAAACCTTCGGCCTTGAAGACGTTGAGGATCAGCGAGACGGCATTGAGGGTGGTGAGGTGGGAGTGGAGCATGGGAGGTTCCAGCCTTGGGATGGCTGGAACGCAGCAAGTTGCATGCCTGCTTCAACGTGTTGCGTGTCGCAAATAACCAACCCGAAGGAGCGAGGCTTGCCCGCGAAGCTTTTGGCGTACTTGAGGCCGCGTTCGCGGGCAAGCTTCGCTCCTACAGATTCTTGTGGAGCGGGTCAGATCAACTCGCCGCAGAGGTCCAGTTCTGCCAGGCGGCGCACCTCGGCGGTATCGAGCCCGGCGCTCAACAGCGCATGCAACTTGCCGAACGCCGCCTCACGGGTCATGCCGCCACCCGACAGCACGCCCACACCGCGCAAGCGACTGCCAGCCTCATACACATCCAGCTCCACGCCACCTTCATGGCACTGAGTCACGGCGACAACGACAACGCCTTTATCCCGCGCCCGCTCCAGGCTGGCGAGGAACGCCGGGTTGTCGCTCGGCCCCGTGCCGCTGCCGTAGCACTCCAGCACCAGGCCTTGAATGCCGCTGTCGAGCAGGCCGTCGAGAATCCCGGCGCTGATGCCGGGAAACAATGGCAGCACCGCGACATTCGCCATTTGTCGGGGCTGGTTGTAGTTCAACGGCGCCGGGATCGAAACCGCTTTCACGCCGCCACCCTTGCGCTCCAGGCGCTTGAATGGATGCCGGCCGAAACTGCGCACCTTGGCGCAACGGGTCGGGGCCAGCAGTTCGCCGTGGAAGTACAGTTGCACGCCCGGCGCCAGGCCTTGGCCCAAGGCAACCAGCGCACCGCTGAGGTTTTCCCAGGCATCGCTGTCCTTTACGCCGGCCGGCAACATGGAACCGGTGAACACCACGCGAGCCTTCAGGCCGAGCAACTGAAAGCTCATGGCAGCGGCGCTGTAGGCCAGGGTATCGGTGCCATGCAGGATCAGCACGCTGTCGCAGCCCTGGACATCCACCGCATCGACCACCGCTTCACGCAGTTGCTGCCAATACGCGGGGGTCATGTTGGCACTGTCGATCAGCGGCGACATCTCGCGAAAGCGCCATTGCGGTACGACGAGATCAGGCTGGCTGTGCAGGTATTCGCGCATCCGCGCTTCGAAACCGGACGCCGGGGCCAGGCCGTTGGCGCTCGCCTGCATGCCGATGGTGCCGCCGGTATAGAGCACCATGACGTGCTGGGCGGCAGGATAGGTCGACGAATTCATGGAGCTGCTCCGAGAACGATGAAGTCCTGTAGGAGCCAGCAAGCCGGCTCCTACAGGGGATTTCGCACTTTAACCGATCAGCGTTGCGCTGCGGTCACACCTTGCGGCTCAGCCTGGTTCTGAACGGCGGCCGGTGGATTCGCTGGCCAGGCCTGACGATCCAGATCCAGATCCGGGAACTTGCTCGAATCGAACACCGGCGTCTTGATCCCGGCGGCGCGCTGGTCATCGTAGTCACGCAGGATGCGCATGCCGACCTTGAACAACAGGGCCAGCGCGATCAGGTTGACGAAAGCGAGCAGGGTCATGGTGATGTCGGCGAAGGCGAACACGGTGCCGAGGTTTTCGATGGCGCCCCAGAAAATCAGCACCAGTACCAGCGCTCGATAACCCATCAACGCCTTGCGGTTTTCACCGATCAAAAAGCGCAGGTTGTTTTCGCCCAGGTAGTAGTTGTAGAGGATCGAGGTGAACACGAACAACGCCAGCGCCACGGAAATGAACATCCGGCCCCAGTCACCGACCACTGCTGCCAGGGAGTTCTGGGTCAGGGCAATGCCGTCGCCTTCGAAGCCCGGGGTGTAGAAGCCCGAGAGCAGGATCAGCAACGCCGTGCAGGTGCAGATCACGAAGGTATCGAGGAACACACTGAACGCTTGAACCACGCCTTGCGCCACCGGGTGCTCGACCGCTGCCACCGCTGCCACGTTAGGCGCACTGCCCAGGCCCGCTTCGTTGGCGAACACGCCGCGTTTGACGCCCATGATAATGGCGCTGCCCACCAGTCCACCAAAGGCCTGGTCCAGACCGAAGGCGCTCTTGACGATGGTCATCAGCATGCCCGGCACCTGGTCGAATTGCAGCACGATCACGTAAATGGTCACGCCGATGTAGACCAGGGTCTTCACCGGCACCAGCAGGTCGGCGACCTTGGCGATGCGCTTGATCCCGCCGATGAACACCAGGCCCAGCAGCACGGCCAGGCCCAGGCCAGTGTAAGTCGTGTCGAGGCCGAATGCGTTGTTCAGCGAGTGAGTCACGGCGTGGGCTTGCAAGCCGTTGAAGGCGAACCCGAAGGTCACCAGCAACAGAAAAGCCATCAACATGCCGAGCCAGCGTTTTTGCAGACCGTGCTGGATGTAATAGGACGGGCCGCCACGGAACTGACCTTCCGAGTCGCAGCGCTTGTAGAGCTGGCCCAGGGAGCATTCGAAGAAGCTGCTGGACATGCCGACCAGTGCGGTCACCCACATCCAGAACACCGCGCCTGGGCCACCCAGGGTCACAGCGATACCGACACCGGCAATGTTGCCCGCACCGACGCGGCCGGCGAGGCTGAGCATCAGGGCCTGGAACGAACTGAGTTGCCCGGCGCTGCTTTTGAGGCTGTCGCGGAACACCGCGAACATGTGGAAGAAGTGACGCAATTGAACGAAACGCGAGCGGATCGTGAAGTAGCTACCGAGCCCGACAATGAGCACGATCAGTACTTTCCCTGAGAGGAAGTCGTTAATGACTTCGAGCATGGATTATTCCTCGCTGTTTTTTGTGTAGGCAACAATGCTGGCCGGACAGACACATCGAGTTACATCAGTTGGCGCTCGGCACAACAGGCGGGTCGATGTTCGTCCCGGTTTCATATCGCGGGTTTGTTATTAGTTCGGGTTTCGCATGGGTTGTGGTCTCGCTACCGACGACCGCTCACGCGAAGAGGGGCGGCACTATACCGATGACAGTGCCGTCCGTCTGCACGGTTGTGGTGCAAGCACGCAATTGCAGGCGCAAGGCTTGCCCGCGATGGCGATTGTGAGAACGCCATCGCGGGCAAGCCTTGCTCCTACAGCTGTAAAAAAATCAAAAAAAAGGGCCGGGAGAGTGATCTCCAAGCCCTCAAAAGGTGAGAGGTGTCTAGTCCCTCGACCTGGTGAGCGGTGCTACAGGTAACGCGTCGGTTCAGGCTTTAAGCGGAACCAGACGCGGAGCAATCATGTTTTCCGGGCGCAGGATGTCGGCGAGCATGGCTTCGTCGAGCAGACCTTCTTCGCGCACCAGTTCCAGCACGCCACGGCCGCTTTCGAGGGCGATACGGGCGATGCGGGTGGCGTTTTTGTAGCCGATGTACGGGTTCAGTGCGGTGACCAGGCCGATCGAGTGTTCGACCAGTTCACGGCAGCGTGCTTCGTTGGCGGTGATGCCGACGATGCAGTGCTCGCGCAGCATGTCCATGGCGCGTTGCAGCAGGCGGATCGAATCGAGGATCTTGAAAGCGATCAGCGGTTCCATCACGTTCAGTTGCAGCTGGCCGCCTTCGGCCGCCATGGTCAGCGCCAGATCGTTACCGATGACCTGGAAGGCCACCTGGTTAACGGCTTCCGGAATCACCGGGTTGACCTTGCCGGGCATGATCGAGCTGCCTGGCTGACGTGCCGGCAGGTTGATTTCGTTGATGCCGGTGCGTGGGCCGCTGGACAGCAGGCGCAAGTCGTTGCAGATCTTCGACAGCTTGACCGCGGTGCGCTTGAGCATGCCGGAGAACAGTACGAAGGCACCCATGTCGGAGGTGGCTTCGATCAGGTCGGCGGCGGGAACCAGTGGCTGACCGCTGATCAGGGCCAGGCGCTGCACAGCCAGGGCCTGATAGCGTGGGTCGGCGTTGATGCCGGTACCGATCGCGGTACCGCCCAGGTTCACTTCAGTCAGCAGTTCCGGGGCCAGCGTCTTGAGACGGGCCAGGTCTTCGCCCATGGTGGTGGCGAAAGCACGGAACTCTTGACCCAGGGTCATCGGCACAGCGTCTTGCAGCTGGGTACGACCCATCTTCAGGACGTGGTTGAATTCTTCACCTTTGGCCGCGAATGCCTGAATCAGGCTGTCGAGGCTGGCCAGCAGCGCGTCGTGACCCAGCAGCAGACCCAGGCGGATCGCGGTCGGGTAAGCGTCGTTGGTCGACTGCGCCATGTTGACGTCGTCGTTCGGGTGCAGGTACTGGTATTCGCCTTTCTCGTGACCCATCGCTTCCAGAGCAATGTTGGCGATCACTTCGTTGGCGTTCATGTTGGTGGAAGTACCGGCGCCACCTTGAATCATGTCGACCACGAATTCTTCGTGGAAATCACCGCGGATCAGTCGAGCACAGGCTTCGCTGATGGCCGCGTGCTTGGCTTCGCTCAAGTGGCCCAGCTCACGGTTGGCGTCTGCAGCGGCCTGTTTGACCATTGCCAGACCCACAACCAGTTTCGGGTAATGCGAAATCGGCACACCGGAGAGACGGAAGTTGTTCACCGCCCGCAGTGTCTGGATGCCGTAATACGCATGAGCCGGTACTTCGAGGGCGCCAAGCAGGTCGTTTTCTGTGCGGAATGATGCAGCGGAAGACATGATAGAAATCATCTCGATATTAACCCGGTCTGTGCCGGAACACTGCAAATGCTAGGCTTGTGGAGCATTTTGGGCCAATGCTGTTAAACACTGCCCTATGCATATTCGGCATAATGCCGATGTGACGTCGCGTTCGTGGCGAGCGTGTGACCTAAATTGGTGCGTGTCCGGGAGGACGTGATGAATCTGGAAAGTAAATGGCTGGAGGACTTCAGTGCTCTGGCGGCCACCCGCAGCTTCTCCCAGGCCGCGGAACGACGCTTCGTGACCCAGCCTGCCTTCAGCCGGCGCATCCGCAGCCTCGAAGCGGCATTGGGGCTGACCCTGGTCAATCGCTCGCGCACACCCGTGGAGCTGACGGCGGCGGGGCAACTGTTTCTGGTCACCGCGCGCACCGTAGTCGAACAGCTCGGCGAAGTGCTGCGCCACCTGCACCATCTGGAAGGCGGGCAGGGGGAAGTGATGCAGGTCGCGGCTGCCCACTCATTAGCGCTGGGTTTTTTCCCGCGCTGGATCGCGCAGTTGCGCAACGAAGGTTTGAATATTGCCACGCGACTGGTCGCAACCAACGTCGGCGATGCGGTGCATGCCTTGCGTGAAGGCGGCTGCGACTTGATGCTGGCGTTCTACGACCCGGACGCGGCGATGCAGATGGATCCGGAAATCTTCCCCTCGCTGCACCTTGGCCAGACCGAAATGCTCCCGGTATGCGCCGCAGATGCCGATGGCAAGCCGTTGTTCGATCTGGAAGGCGAGGCCAGCGTGCCGCTGCTGGCCTACAGTGCCGGTGCGTTCCTCGGGCGTTCAGTCAATGGTCTGTTGCGCCAGCGCCAGCTGCGGTTTACCACGATCTACGAAACCGCCATGGCCGACAGCCTCAAGAGCATGGCGCTGGAAGGGCTGGGCATTGCCTGGGTGCCGCAGCTCAGTGTGCGCGCCGAATTGGCGCGCGGTGAACTGGTGGTCTGCGGGGGACCGCAGTGGCACGTACCTCTGGAGATTCGCTTGTATCGTTGCGCTTTGGTACGCAAGGCCAACGTACGGTTGTTGTGGCGCAAACTGGAAGGCGGCGTTGCTGCCAATACTTGAAATGGCGAGACGCATCACTGATATATGATTCAAATGGTTATGGAGCATCACGCAGATAACTTCTGATGCGCTCACGATTTGGATCAGTGTATACATAGCAGTTGGAGAGTAGCGTATTGACCTTGGCTGCCATGAAAGTCTCGCACCACCATCCGTTATATCTGACTTCGGCGAGCTCATGTTGTGCATCGAGCATATGACCAAGTTCATGTCCAACAAGTTGTTTGTGGCTTAATGCTGCCAGTGCAAATTGTTGTCCTCCCCCTGCAAGGCCAAATACGTTGTTGGTCATTCCATCATTGGTAAGCAACATAAATTTTGTGGTTCTGCCTGTAGGGAGATTTTTTGCATCACGGTAGGCTGTACCCAGATCTCTCCATCCATCATAGGAGGCCTGAGTTTCGCCCTTATAGGAGTAGTTCGTGTAAGGCGGGGTGTTGCGTACGAATATGACCGAAACATCACGTCCCGTTGTAGTTCTCAGTTCTCTGATGACCGGCGCGAAGTGATCGGGATAGAGGGAAGGGATCTTATCTTCCGGTACATCATCGTGGACAAAAGCGAATACGAATATTGGTCTTTTTTCCACGGGTATACTGCTGCGCATACTTGGAGTTTCAGGTTGTGCAATCGGCCAGGGCGTTTCGTCTTTTACGACGGTGGCCGAAGCGGTTTGATTGATAATTGAAGTAAAAAGCAAAGTGGTGAAAAGTGTGTAGAGTATTTGCATATTTATACGCTCGGGATAATTGGGTTTTTATTTGGAAGATGTAATGTCATCCGCGAACATTAATATGACTTTTAAGTTAGCTTGTATCGCATAGTTATGTTTCGAACAGTGTGGAAGTCCAGTTCTAAGAAAAATGATCGAGGGGCTATTCGCTCTGACTTTCAAGTCAATAAAATCGGTTGTTGCGAGCAAAACCACTCCAGCGACACTTGGTCGTATCGGGGGCTGTTTATCTGCCGTATTGCGGTATACTGCGCGGCCTTCGGCCGGTTACGACCGGCCATAATTCGTACAATCAAGCCACGCATTCTGCGTGGCTTGTTGTTTTTTGATGCGCCTGCGGGCGCCCAGAGAGAAGAGGCACGACGATGAGTGCACTGGTTGGCGTGATCATGGGCTCCAAGTCCGATTGGTCCACCCTTAGCCACACCGCCGATATGCTGGAAAAGCTCGGCATCCCTTACGAGGTGAAAGTGGTCTCTGCCCACCGCACCCCGGACCTGCTGTTCCAGTACGCCGAAGAGGCTGAGGCTCGTGGCATCGAGGTGATCATCGCCGGTGCCGGTGGCGCGGCCCACTTGCCAGGCATGTGTGCGGCCAAGACCCACCTGCCGGTGCTGGGCGTGCCGGTGCAGTCGGCGATGCTCTCGGGCGTCGATTCGCTGCTGTCGATCGTGCAGATGCCGGCGGGCATTCCGGTTGCCACCCTGGCCATCGGCAAGGCTGGCGCGATCAACGCCGCGCTGTTGTCGGCGAGTATCCTGGGCGCCAAGCACCCGCAGTTTCATGAAGTGCTGAAAACCTTCCGTGCTGAGCAGACAGACAGCGTCCTGGAAAATCCAGACCCACGCATCGCCTGAGGTTGTTGACGATGAAGATCGGTGTAATCGGTGGCGGCCAGTTGGGTCGCATGTTGGCGCTGGCGGGCACTCCGCTGGGAATGAACTTCGCTTTCCTCGACCCGGCGCCGGACGCTTGCGCGGCAGCATTGGGCGAACACCTGCGGGCCGATTACGGCGATCAGGATCACCTGCGCCAGTTGGCCGATGAAGTCGATCTGGTGACCTTCGAATTCGAAAGCGTACCGGCGGAAACCGTCGCGTTCCTGTCGCAATTCGTTCCGGTCTATCCGAGTGCCGAAGCCCTGCGCATTGCTCGCGATCGCTGGTTCGAAAAGAGCATGTTCAAGGACCTGGGCATTCCAACCCCGGCATTCGCTGACATTCAGTCCCAGGCTGACCTGGACGCCGCCGTGGCTTCCATCGGTCTGCCGGCGGTACTGAAAACCCGCACCCTGGGCTACGACGGCAAGGGCCAGAAAGTCCTGCGCACCCCTGAAGACGTGGTTGGCACGTTCGCCGAGCTGGGCAGCGTGGCTTGCCTGCTGGAAGGTTTCGTGCCGTTCACCGGTGAGGTCTCACTGATCGCCGTACGTGCCCGCGATGGTGAAACCCGTTTTTATCCGCTGGTGCACAACACCCACGACAGCGGCATCCTCAAGCTGTCCGTGGCCAGCACCGATCACCCGTTGCAAGCCTTGGCCGAAGACTACTCCAGTCGCGTACTCAAGCAGCTGAATTATGTCGGCGTGATGGCATTCGAATTCTTTGAGGTCGACGGTGGCCTCAAGGCCAACGAAATCGCCCCGCGGGTGCACAACTCCGGGCACTGGACCACCGAAGGCGCCGAATGCAGTCAGTTCGAAAACCACTTGCGGGCCGTTGCCGGTCTGCCGCTGGGTTCGACGGCCAAGGTCGGCGAGAGCGCCATGCTCAACTTCATTGGCCAAGTGCCTGAGACCGAGAAAGTCCTGGCCATCGCCGATTGTCATCTGCATCACTACGGCAAGGCATTCAAGGTCGGCCGCAAGGTTGGCCACGCCAATCTGCGTTGTGCAGACCGCGAAACGCTCGCCGCGCAGATCCTCAAAGTCGAAGCGCTCATCGCCGAATAAACAGTTTCACGTGGCAGCGGCGGAACCATTGCGGTGCCGCCGTTCTCTCATGGCAGGATGCCAAAGTCTGGCTAGGCTAAAGCCAATCAATCAGAGGGAAATGCCATGGGAATTATCGGAACCATCTTTATCGGCTTGATCGTCGGCCTGCTGGCTCGGTTTTTGAAACCGGGCGATGACAGCATGGGCTGGATCATGACCATCCTGCTCGGTATCGGCGGTTCGCTGGCGGCTACTTATGGCGGCCAGGCGTTGGGCATTTACCAGGCGGGCGAAGCTGCCGGTTTCATCGGTGCGCTGGTGGGCGCGGTGGTGTTGCTGGTGATCTACGGCCTGATCAAAAAGAACTGATTCAAGCGACAAAGTCCTCTCGGCTGCGCAGTCCGGGAGGACTAGAATGCTCGGCGATTTCCTTTCCTTGCCGAGCATTTCCATGCGACGTCTTCTGCTTGCTGTTGTTTTAATGGGTGCGGGTCTCGCCCACGCCGGCGAACTGCCGGAAACCGACTGGCTCGAACTGATGCCCAAATCGGATCAGAAAGCCCTCGAGGCCATGCCTGAAATCGACCACGACTCCCCCGAAGCCAATGGCACCTTTACCGAAAAGGGTGGCATGAAGCAGAGCAAAGGCTTGCCGGCGGTGATGTACTCGACCAAAACCGTAGCGTCGATGAACGACAAGAACATCCGCCTCGGTGGTTATCCGGTGCCGCTGGAGTCCGACGCCAAGGGCAACAGCACGCTGTTTTTCCTTGTGCCATACCCGGGCGCCTGCATTCATGTGCCCCCACCGCCACCCAATCAATTGGTGCTGGTGCGCTATCCCAAGGGCTTGAAGCTCAATGATATCTACACGCCGCTGTGGGTCACCGGCACGCTGAAAGTCGAGAAGGTCAGCAATGAGCTGGCGGATGCGGCGTATGCGCTGGATGCGTCAAAAGTCAGAGTGGTGAAAGAGGCCGATCTCTAACAGCAACCCGAAACAACTGTGGGAGCCAGCCTGCTGGCGATAGCGGTCTGTCAGATACTTATAAGTTGACTGACACCACGCCATCGCCAGCAGGCTGGCTCCCACATTTTTTATTGCGATGTTGCCTAGAGCGGTTTGCTGCTGATGCTCACGCCCAGGGTATGGCTCGCACCTGGCGCCAGGTTCACCACATCACCCATCACGTTCGCCGTTTCGATGCACAACATGCGTTGCCAGCCATCGTCGGCCATGTCGCTGAACGCCGCGGCGCGCTCGGTCCACGGGTTCCAGATCACCGCCGTGCGCGAACCGGTACTGCTCAGTTCGATACGTCGTTCCCAGGTCGGGTCGACGATGCTCAGCAATGGCGGGGTGTCGAGGTAGATGCGGTCGGTTTCGCCGGTAAAGCGCAGGTCGCCGGACTGTTGCCGGGTTGCCCAGTCTTCCAGGGTTTCGATGTAGCTCAAGCCGTCCACGCCTTCGACTTGCACATTGCGCACATCACTGACGGCGAAATAGCTGTGCAGGGCCTGGCTGATGGTGACGGTTTCATCGCCCACGTTGTGGCTGGTCAGGCTGATGTGCAGTTGCTCGTCCAGGCGAATGCTCAGCTTCAGGTTCACCCGATGTGGCCAGCCTGGCAATCCACCTTCGGGGCAGGGCAGGAGGAATTCGATTTTCAGGCTTTCGCCTTCGGCCTCGATGCCGCCCAATTCCCAGTCCATTGCTCGCACCAGGCCATGAGCCGTTGGCGCCTCGTCGCTCACGCGCATCGCCTTCACGCTCTGCGGATTGCGCTCGAAGTTACCGAACCACGGCCAGCACACTGGCACGCCGGCGCGAATGCTTTTGCCCGTCTTGAACACCGCCTCATCGTTGAGCCAGATCAGCGGCGGCTGCCCCGCCAGTTGATAACTGAGGATGTGCGCGCCTTGCTGGGCCACCAGTAATTCGGCCTGGCCGTGACGGATGCGCCAGCAGTTCAGTTCATCCAGTTTGACGGCTTCAACGTTGGGCGTGTTCATGGGACAGCTCTCGATCGGTAACAGGACTGCAATGGACCGTGAATCGGTCGTCGGGTTTAACGCTTCCCGGTTTTTTAGCGAGCTCTGGGCGGAACCGAGCGGGTGCGGCCGCTGCCATCGATGGCAACGAACACGAATACCGCCTCAGTGACTTTGCGCCATTCGCTGGAGAGCGGATCGTCGCTCCAGACCTCGACCATCATCTGGATCGAGCTGCGGCCGATTTCCAGTGCCTGGGTATAGAAGGAGAGCTGGGCGCCCACCGCCACGGGTACCAGAAACGCCATGCGGTCGATGGCGACTGTAGCGACGCGCCCGCCAGCCACCTTGCTGGCCATCGCGGTGCCGGCCAAATCCATCTGCGCCACCAGCCAGCCGCCAAAAATATCGCCAAAGCCGTTGGTTTCGCGGGGAAGTGCGGTGATTTGCAAGGCCAGGTCGCCTTGCGGGATCGGATCTTCTTGTTCGAGCTCTATCATGCCGGGGGTGCCTCTGACCCGTGACTCTTCGTTGGTGCTGCTGGTGGTAGCCGTCTTCGGGAAAAACGATTCAGCACCGAACATACTACGTTCGTCACGTTTTCCATAAGGCGCCTAAAGGGAAACTCTGCGAAATCGCCTATGACCCTGAAGGCGCTTTCGCACAGCAACCCTTGCAAGCCGTTGCACAGTTGCGAGTATATCGGTCGGTAGACTCCGAGACGACCGTCCGGTTCTCATTTTGACCGTCAATTACGCACCTCTATGTGCTTTTTCGAACAATTTGCTATCGTGCCGGTCCTGCCCGAGCCTTGCCAGCGTTGTTGGGGCGGCAGACCTGACTATAAGAGAAGCCCTTGCCATGACTACAGCGCCCTCGAGTATCGCGCAGCCATCCCAATCCGCACGTCCGCTGACCCGCAACGACTACAAGACGCTTTCGTTGTCAGCCCTGGGCGGGGCGCTGGAGTTTTACGATTTCATTATTTTCGTGTTCTTCGCGACGGTGGTGGGCAAGCTGTTCTTCCCGGCGGACATGCCTGAATGGCTGCGTTTGATGCAGACCTTCGGCATTTTTGCTGCCGGGTATCTGGCGCGGCCGCTGGGCGGCATCGTGATGGCGCACTTCGGCGATCTGCTGGGGCGCAAGAAGATGTTCACCCTGAGCATTTTCATGATGGCCGTGCCGACCCTGATCATGGGCCTGCTGCCGACTTACGCGCAGATCGGCATGTGGGCGCCGATTCTGTTGCTGCTGATGCGGGTCATCCAGGGCGCGGCGATTGGTGGTGAAGTGCCCGGCGCCTGGGTCTTCGTTTCCGAACACGTGCCGCAAAAACATATCGGCTACGCCTGCGGGACCCTGACCAGTGGCCTGACGGCTGGCATTCTCTTGGGTTCTCTGGTCGCTACGGCGATCAACAGTCTCTACACCCCGGGGGAAGTGGCGGATTACGCCTGGCGGATTCCGTTCCTGCTGGGCGGCGTGTTCGGCCTGTTCTCGGTGTACCTGCGCCGCTGGCTGCACGAAACCCCGGTGTTTGCCGAACTGCAACAACGCAAGGCCCTGGCCGAAGAAGTGCCGTTGCGTGCGGTGTTGCGTGACCATCGCGGCGCCATCGCCATTTCGATGCTGCTGACCTGGCTGCTGTCCGCCGCCATCGTGGTCTTGATCCTGATGACTCCGACCGTGCTGCAGACGGTCTACCACTTCGCGCCGACCACCTCCCTGCAGGCGAACAGTCTGGCGATCGTGTTCCTGAGCGTTGGCTGCATCATTGCCGGCGCATTGGCCGATCGCTTTGGAGCGGGGCGGGTCTTCGTCTTTGGCTGCACCGCATTGCTGGCCAGTTCCTGGACCTTCTATCACAGCCTGGTCGATCATCCTGACTGGTTGTTCCCGTTGTATGCGCTGACCGGCCTGCTGGTCGGCACCATCGGTGCGGTGCCGTACGTGATGGTCAAGGCGTTCCCGCCGGTGGTTCGTTTCAGCGGTTTGTCGTTTTCCTACAACGTGGCTTACGCGATTTTCGGTGGTTTGACGCCGATGATCGTCAGCCTGTTGCTCAAGGAGAGTGCGATGGGGCCTGCCTATTATGTGGCGGTGCTGTGCGGGGTGGGGATTGTGGTGGGTGCGTATCTCTGGAAGAAGGGGCGTTAGTTCTGGCCTCATCGTCAGCAAGCCGGCTCCAGTCCTGTGCAGGAGCCGGCTTGTAACCGATCGTTCCCACGCTCTGCGTCCGCTTTTGAGTGGGACGCAGAGCGTCCCGAGATGCATTCCCACGCGGAGCGCGGGAACGATCTAGAAGCCCAATACTGGCCTTTCATCCAATTGTCATATTTCAGCCATAGAGTGTTCACACGGCCTGCTGATACTTGGCCCCGACTTAACACACCCTATCTGCTAGGAGTAAGGCATGAAACTGAAGCGTTTGATGGCGGCAATGACTTTTGTCGCTGCTGGCGTTGCGACTGCCAACGCGGTTGCCGCTGTTGACCCTGCTATCCCGAGCTACACCAAGACCACTGGTGTGTCGGGCAACCTGTCCAGCGTCGGCTCCGATACCCTGGCCAACCTCATGACCCTCTGGGCTGAGAACTACAAGAAAGAATACCCGAACGTAAACATCCAGATTCAGGCCGCCGGTTCGTCTACCGCGCCACCTGCGCTGACTGAAGGCACCGCTAACCTGGGCCCGATGAGCCGCAAGATGAAGGATAACGAACTGCAAGCCTTCGAAACCAAATACGGTTACAAGCCAACCGCTATTCCGGTGGCTGTGGATGCCTTGGCCGTGTTCGTGCACAAGGACAACCCGATCAAGGGCCTGACCATGGCTCAGGTCGATGCCATTTTCTCCTCGACCCGTCTGTGCGGCGCTAAAAGCGACGTTAAAACCTGGGGTGACCTGGGGGTGACCGGTGACCTGGCCAACAAGCCGGTACAACTGTTCGGCCGCAACTCGGTATCCGGCACCTACGGCTACTTCAAGGAAGAGGCCCTGTGCAAAGGCGACTTCAAGCCAAACGTCAACGAACAGCCAGGTTCGGCTTCGGTTGTGCAGTCGATCAGCAGCTCGCTGAACGGCGTCGGTTATTCGGGCATTGGCTACAAGACCGCCAGCGTGAAAACCGTTGCCCTGGCCAAGAAAGATGGCGGTGAATTCATCGAAGACACAGAAGAAAACGCCCTGAATGGCAAGTACCCGCTGTCGCGCTTCCTGTACGTGTATGTCAACAAGGCCCCGAACAAGCCTCTGGCCCCGCTGGAAGCCGAGTTCGTGAAGCTGGTTCTGTCCAAGCAAGGCCAGGAAGTTGTGGTGAAAGACGGTTACATCCCTCTGCCAGCCAAGGTTGCTGCAAAAGCACTGGCTGACCTGGGTTTGCAAGAAGGTAGCAGCGTAGCAAAGAAGTAAAACCCTAGGCCCGGGGTAACCCTGGCCTGTGTAGGAGCCGGCTTGCTGGCGATGGTCATCCATCCGCAGAAGATGTGTCGGATGCACCATTTTTCGCCAGCAAGCCGGCTCCTACAACCCCCAAATTCTCGCTCCGCTGCCGGTTCCACCGGGCGGCGGATTTGTCGCGTCACTGCACTGTCATCTTTCTGTCATACAGGATCGCTAGGGTGTGCGAATGAATGATCTGGCCAATTCCAACATGACTACTAATCCCCCCAAGCGAATTGATTTCAATACGCCTGAGTTGCAACGCAAGCGCCGCATTCGCGCGCTCAAAGATCGCTTCACGCGCTGGTACGTCCTGATCGGCGGCCTGGCGGTGCTGGCAGCCATCACCCTGATTTTCTTCTTCCTTGCCTACGTCGTTGCGCCCCTGTTCCAGGGTGCCAGCCTGACGTCCAAGGACGTGATCACGCCGGCCTGGATGCAAGACGCCGGCAAGCCGTTGATGTTTTCCCTGGAAGAGCAGAACCAGGTGGCCATGCGGGTTTCCGACAAAGGCCAGGCATTGTTCTTCGATATCGACAGTGGCGCCGAACTCAAGCGCGTCGATTTGCCTGTTCCGGCCGGTACTAGCGTGACCTCCATCGGTAAAGACCAGCCAGGTCACCCGCTGGTGGCGGTAGGCCTGTCCAATGGTCAGGCCCTGGTGTTCCGTCACACGTACAAGGTCAGCTATCCGGACGGCAAGAAAACCATCTCGCCAGCCATCGAGTATCCGTATGGCGAAGCGCCGATCGCGGTGAACGAAGCGGGCGGTGTGCTGGAGCACGTCAGCCTCAACGCGACTGATTCGACCCTGATGCTGGTGGGTTCCACCGGTTCGCAACTCAATGTTTTGTCGCTGACCAGCGAAGAAAACATGATGACCGGTGAAATCACCAACGAGCAGACGCGCATCGATTTGCCGCAAATGACCGAACCGGTGAAGAACATCTTCGTCGACCCGCGTCAGCAGTGGTTATACGTGATCAACGGTCGTGCCCAGGCCGACGTATTCAGCCTGCGCGACAAGAGCCTGAACGGTCGCTACAAATTGCTGGAAAACGGCGACGCTGAAATCACCGCCAGTACGCAGCTGGTCGGTGGTATCTCGCTGATTCTTGGCGATTCCAAAGGTGGCCTGGCCCAGTGGTTCATGGCCCGCGACCCGGATGGCGAACAGCGCCTGAAGCAGATCCGCACCTTCCAGATGGGCACCACGCCTATCGTTGAAATCACCGCCGAAGAGCGCCGCAAGGGCTTCGTCGCCCTCGACGCCTCCGGCAAGCTCGGCGTGTTCCACAGCACCGCGCACCGCACCTTGCTGGTTGACCAGGTGGTTGAAGGCGAGGGCCTGTTCGGTCTGTCGCCGCGGGCCAACCGCGTCATCGTGGAAGCCGGCGGCAAGCTGCAACCGTTGCTGCTCGATAACCCGCACCCGGAAGTGTCGTGGAGCGCGTTGTGGAGCAAGGTCTGGTACGAGAACTACGACGAGCCTAAATACGTCTGGCAATCGACCGCCGCCAACACGGACTTCGAACCGAAACTGAGCCTGTCGCCGCTGACCTTCGGTACCTTGAAAGCCGCTTTCTACGCCATGCTGCTGGCAGCGCCGCTGGCCGTCGCCGCCGCAATCTACACCGCGTACTTCATGGCCCCGGGCATGCGCCGCAAGGTCAAGCCGGTGATCGAGCTGATGGAAGCGATGCCGACGGTGATCCTCGGTTTCTTCGCCGGTCTGTTCCTCGCACCCTATGTCGAAGGGCACTTGCCGGGCATCTTCAGCCTGTTGATGTTGCTACCGATCGGCATTCTGGTGGCGGGTTTTGCCTTCAGTCGCCTGCCTGAATCGATCCGCCTGAAAGTCCCGGACGGCTGGGAAAGTGCGCTGTTGATCCCGGTGATCCTGTTCGTGGGCTGGCTGTCGCTGTACATGAGTCCGTTCATGGAGAACTGGTTCTTCGGCGGCGACATGCGCATGTGGATCTCCCACGACTTAGGGATTACCTACGACCAGCGCAACGCACTGGTGGTCGGCCTGGCTATGGGCTTTGCGGTGATCCCGAACATCTACTCCATCGCTGAAGATGCCGTGTTCAGTGTGCCGCGTGGCTTGACTCTCGGTTCGTTGGCCCTCGGTGCCACGCCTTGGCAGACCATGACCCGCGTGGTGATCCTGACCGCCAGCCCGGGCATCTTCTCGGCACTGATGATCGGCATGGGCCGTGCGGTCGGTGAAACCATGATTGTGCTGATGGCCACCGGTAACACCCCGGTCATGGAAATGAACCTGTTCGAAGGCCTGCGCACCCTGGCCGCCAACGTCGCGGTGGAAATGCCCGAGTCGGAAGTCGGCGGCAGCCACTACCGCGTGCTGTTCCTTTCGGCGCTGGTGTTGCTGTTGTTCACCTTCGTCATGAACACCCTCGCGGAACTGATTCGTCAGCGTCTGCGCAAGAAATACTCGTCGCTTTAAGAAAGGTAGAAGTCTGTGAAACAGAACTCCCTGAAAGGATGGTTCAAGAGCGGCGCCCCCGGCGTCTGGATCAGCGGTGGCGCGGTGTCCATCGCGGTCATCATGACCATTGGCCTGCTGGCAGTGATTGCCGTGCGCGGTCTGGGTCACTTCTGGCCGGCGGACCTGGTGCATGCCAGCTACGACGTGCCGGGCCAGGCTAATCACTTGGTGATCGGCGAAATCGTACAGAAGGAAGAAGTGCCGCGAGCGCGTCTGAAGAGCGCCGGTTTGCCGGTGCCTGACGAAGGCCCGGAATTCATGACCCGCGAGCTGATCAAGGTCGGCAACCGTGACTTGAATGGCACCGACTTCACCTGGATCGTCGGCGAGTGGCTGACCAACCAGAAGACTCCGGTCGAATTGATGGCGCTGGAGCGCCGTGAATGGGGCAACTTCTACGGTTACCTGGTCAACGTCAAACAGGATGGCAAGATCATTGCCGAGGGTGAAGCTGCCTGGCCTGAGCTGCAAGCGCGAATCAACCGCGTGAATCAGCTGGCCGCGCAACTCAAGACCCTGGAAAAAGTCGACATCGGTGCGATCAACGCCGGTCTGGAACGCATCCGTCTGCACGGCCGCAAACTGGAACTCGATGGCAAGCTCGACGCCACCGCACAAGCGGACATGGAGTCCGAACGTGCTGAGCTGAACGCCCGTTACCAGGATGTTGAAGCGCGCCTGAATGATCTGCACGCGCAGTTCAATCGCGACAGCCTCACCGCCCGTGATGCCAACGGCAAGGAAATCGAGATTGGTCTGGGCAAGGTGGTTCACGCTTACCAGCCCAATGGCATGGGCACCCTCACCAAGATCGGCTTCTACTTCAGCAAGATCTGGGAATTCCTGAGCGACGATCCGCGTGAAGCGAACACCGAAGGCGGGATTTTCCCGGCGATCTTCGGCACCGTGATGATGACGTTGATCATGGCGATGATCGTCACCCCGTTCGGCGTGCTGGCGGCGGTGTACCTGCGCGAATACGCCAAGCAGAACACCCTGACCCGGGTGATCCGCATCGCGGTGAACAACCTCGCGGGTGTACCGGCCATTGTCTACGGCGTGTTCGGTCTGGGCTTCTTCGTTTATGTACTGGGTGGCTCGCTCGACCGCTTGTTCTTCCCTGAAGCGTTGCCGGCGCCAACCTTCGGTACGCCGGGTCTGCTTTGGGCTTCGTTGACCCTGGCACTGCTGGCGGTGCCGGTGGTGATCGTCGCCACCGAAGAAGGCCTGGCGCGGATTCCTCGCACCGTGCGTGAAGGCTCGTTGGCTCTCGGCGCGACCAAGGCTGAAACCTTGTGGAAGATCGTGCTGCCGATGGCCAGCCCGGCGATGATGACCGGCATGATCCTCGCCGTGGCCCGAGCCGCCGGTGAAGTGGCGCCGCTGATGCTGGTGGGTGTGGTGAAACTGGCGCCGTCGCTTCCGGTGGACGGCAACTACCCGTACCTGCACCTGGACCAGAAGATCATGCACCTGGGCTTCCACATCTATGACGTCGGCTTCCAGAGCCCGAACGTCGAAGCGGCGCGACCACTGGTATACGCCACGGCGTTGTTGCTGGTGCTGGTGATCGCGACGTTGAACCTGTCGGCCGTCTATATCCGTAACCACCTGCGCGAAAAATACAAAGCGCTGGATAGCTGATTACTGCCGCTCCCTGTAGGAGCAAGGCTTGCCCGCGATGGCGTTTTCGAAATCGCCATCGCCAGCAAGCTGTGCTCCTACAGGGGGTGCTACCGCCAGGCTTTATGCCTGCAGCGGCCAATTGAACCGAATTTGTTAGCACAGGGAGCCTCCCATGCAGCACGAAGCACATACCCACGGCATCAACATGTCGGCCCTGGGTCGCGACAAACAGAGCCTGAGCCTCGAGCAGGAAACCGTAGCCATCGAAGTGCCGGGCCTGAGCCTGTTCTACGGCGACAAACAAGCCTTGTTCGACGTCAGCATGAACATCCCGAAACAGCGCGTGACCGCCTTCATCGGCCCGTCCGGCTGCGGCAAATCCACGCTGCTGCGGACCTTCAACCGCATGAATGACCTGGTCGATGGCTGCCGTGTCGAGGGCGCGATCAACCTTTACGGCAACAACATCTACCGCAAGGGCGAAGACGTCGCCGAACTGCGTCGCCGGGTCGGCATGGTGTTCCAGAAGCCGAATCCGTTCCCGAAAACCATCTACGAGAACGTGGTTTACGGCTTGCGTATCCAGGGTATCAACAAGAAGCGCGTACTCGACGAAGCCGTCGAGTGGGCGTTGAAAGGTGC
The DNA here is from genome assembly GCF_004307665.1 of Pseudomonas sp. Sample_16. NCBI lineage: Bacteria > Pseudomonadati > Pseudomonadota > Gammaproteobacteria > Pseudomonadales > Pseudomonadaceae > Pseudomonas > Pseudomonas sp. Sample_16. The sequence continues at coordinate 6,805 of NZ_RCOB01000169.1, read as the reverse complement.
GGCGCTGTGGGATGAGGTCAAGGACCGCCTGCACGAGTCGGCATTGGGCCTGTCCGGTGGTCAGCAGCAACGTCTGGTCATTGCGCGCACCATCGCCGTGGAGCCAGAAGTGCTGTTGCTCGACGAACCGTGCTCGGCGCTCGACCCGATCTCGACGCTGAAAGTCGAAGAGCTGATTTACGAACTGAAATCGAAGTTCACCATCGTTATCGTCACCCACAACATGCAACAGGCCGCGCGGGTTTCCGACTACACGGCGTTCATGTACATGGGCAAACTGGTGGAATTCGGCGACACCGACACCCTGTTCACCAATCCGGCGAAGAAGCAGACCGAAGACTACATCACCGGTCGTTACGGCTAGCAAGCGGTTGGTTGCTCACTGAACTGACGCTGCGGCCCACCGCACCTTACCGGACGCTCCAAGGACGCCAACATGATTAGTAAAGAAGGCCTTACCCACCACATTTCCGCGCAGTTCAACGCCGAACTGGAGGAAGTACGCAGCCACCTCCTGGCCATGGGCGGGCTGGTCGAGAAGCAGGTCAACGACGCGGTGACCGCGCTGATCGAGGCCGACTCCGGCCTGGCCCAGCAGGTTCGCGAGATCGACGACCAGATCAACCAGATGGAACGCAACATCGACGAAGAATGCCTGCGCATTCTGGCCCGTCGCCAGCCGGCGGCCTCGGACTTGCGCCTGATCATCAGCATTTCCAAATCGGTGATCGACCTGGAGCGCATCGGCGACGAAGCGACCAAAATCGCCCGCCGTGCGATTCAGCTGTGCGAAGAAGGTGAAGCGCCGCGCGGTTATGTCGAGGTTCGTCACATCGGCGACCAAGTGCGCAACATGGTGCGTGATGCGCTGGACGCGTTTGCCCGTTTCGACGCCGACCTGGCGTTGTCGGTAGCGCAGTACGACAAGATCATCGACCGCGAATACAAGACCGCCCTGCGTGAACTGGCGACCTACATGATGGAAGACCCGCGCTCTATCTCGCGGGTCTTGAGCATTATCTGGGTGCTGCGTTCGCTGGAGCGGATCGGCGACCACGCGCGCAATATCTCGGAACTGGTGATTTACCTGGTGCGCGGTACCGACGTGCGTCACCTGGGCCTCAAGCGCATGAAAGAAGAAGTTGAAGGAACAAGCGGTGAAACCGCTAATGTTCCGGGCAAAGCTGACGATAAGTAAGGTTGCCCAAGTAAAGCGCCCGGCCTTTTGGCCGGGCGTTTTTGTTTGCGGCCGACGAATTCGAAAAGCAGCACCCGCGAACGAAAAGTGCCGGCGTGACTGAAGGTTTTGGCAATGTGCCATCAGCAAAGCGGTATGCTTGCCGGGATTTTTTAAAGGGGTTATGGATGAGTAAGGTCAGTGTGTTGGTCGTGGACGATGCCTCGTTCATTCGTGACCTGGTGAAGAAATGCCTGCGTAACTATTTCCCGGGCATGCGAATCGAAGACGCGGTCAACGGCAAAAAGGCTCAGGCCATGCTGGCGAAGGAAGCGTTCGACCTGGTCCTGTGCGACTGGGAAATGCCGGAAATGTCCGGCCTGGAACTGCTGACCTGGTGCCGTGAGCAGGACAGCCTCAAAAGCATGCCGTTCGTGATGGTGACCAGTCGCGGTGACAAAGAGAACGTGGTCCAGGCAATCCAGGCCGGCGTGTCCGGATACGTCAGCAAACCGTTCACCAACGAGCAACTGATCACCAAGGTCAAGCAGGCGCTGCACAAGGTCGGCAAGCTCGATGCCTTGATCAACGTTGCAGCGACTAAAACCAGCCCGGCATTCGGCAATGACTCGCTCAGTGCATTGACTGGCGGCAAACCCGCCGTGGTCGCTCCGGCTGCCGTTGCACCCGCACCTGCGGCCCCGGCACCGTCGCGGGGTGGCTTGCTCAACAGCCCGCCAGTCAAGGCTCCTGTAGCAGCGGCCACCGTGGGTGGAGGACGTGGCCAGGGTCAATTGCGCTTGCCGAACGGCATCCAGCAATGCGTGATCAAGGCCCTGAGCCTCAAGGAAGCGTTGTTGGTGGTCAAGCGCGCCGAAACCCTGCCGCAAGTCCTCGATAGCGCTGTGCTCGACCTGGAGCAGGGTGACAACGCCGAAACGGCGCGTCTCAATGGCTATCTGCATGCCATCGTCGCTCACGAACAGAAGCCCGACAGCGAATGGTTGCAATTGACCTTTCGCTTCGTCGACCAGGATGCGCAGAAACTCGACTACATCTCCCGCCTGATTGCCCGTGGCACGGCGCAGAAGCATTTCATTCCCGGCGCTTAAAACTGCGTCGCCCGTGAGATTGCCATCGCGAGCAAGTCGAATCGTCGCACCGTCGCTCCCACAGGGACATTGAATACCTTGTGGGAGCGGGCCGCCCGCGATGGGGCCAGAACTGTCACTGCTCATCCTCCCATAACATCCTTTTCGAAACATCTGTCGACCACGCGGGTCAATTCCGGCTGCTAGGCTCAATCCCAAGCCTTACTCGACAGAACTCCTTCCCATGTTCGCGCGCCTGTTGTTTCTTTGTGGTTTGTCCATGGCCTGCGCTTCATCCATGGCCATGACTATCTACAAGTCCACCGATGCCAATGGCGTGGTCTCTTACAGCGATCGCCCCACGAAAGGCTCAAAGGTGTTCGTTTTTCGAGATCGGATGGTCGAGCGCCTGGAGCGTCAGGTGTACTACGTGATCATGAAAAAGGATGGCGTGGACAGCGTGTATGTGCGCAATGACCTGTATGCACCGGTGGAGATCGAATTGAGTTTTGCCGGCGTGAAGAACGTCAGCGGAATTCCAGGTCGATCGATCCGCCGAGTCATACCGCTGCGTACCAGCGTGCGGCTGGCGCAGCTCACGGCGACTCGGGCCGGGAAGCCACTCGCCTATGTCCCCAAGCTCAAATATTCGCTCGGTGACCCGACAGGCACCGCTGTGGGCTATCGGTATCCCTTGCCTTGGCGTGGCGGTCCGTTCCGGATCAGTCAGGGCGCCAACGGCCCCTACAGCCACATCGGCCCTAAAAGCCGCTACGCCATCGACATTGCCATGCCGGAGGGCACGCCGATCATCGCCGCACGGGGCGGGGTGGTGGTGAAAACCGAGAATGGCCAGAGCGGGCGTGGCACTGATGCTTCCGGCAATTTCGTGCGGGTGCTGCACGATGACGGGACCATGGGTGTGTACCTGCACCTCAAGCAAGGCTCGGTCAGGGTACGAGAGGGGCAGAAGGTGGCGGTAGGTAGTGCACTGGCCCTGTCGGGCAACACCGGCAACAGCACCGGGCCACATTTGCACTTCGTGGTGCAGCGCAATACCGGGATGGGGCTGGTGTCGATTCCGTACCGGTTCAATCAACCGGTGGGGGCGATGCCCAACTTTGCGTTGGGCAGTAGGAGCCGGCTTGCTGGCGATGAACGATAACGCGGTATCACAGGGGCACCGCGGCGTACCCATCGCCAGCAAGCCGGCTCCTACAGGGGCGTGACTTAATCCAGCATCAACACCTTGGCCAGCACGATCTTCGGCCCTTTCATCTTCTTGATGATGATCCGCAAACCTTCGACTTCCAGCACTTCTTCCTCTTCCGGCACCCGCTTCAGGCTTTCGTAGACCAGCCCGGCAAGGGTTTCGGCTTCGACGTGGTCCAGATCGATACCCAACAGACGCTCGACCTTGAACAGCGGTGTATCACCGCGCACCAGCAGCTTGCCCGGTTGGTACGCGAGGATGCCGCGCTCGGCCTTGCGGTGTTCGTCCTGAATGTCGCCCACCAGCACTTCCAGCACGTCTTCCATGGTCAGGTAGCCGATGATGTTGCCATCGGCCTCTTCGACCACGGCGAAGTGCGAGCCGCCCTTGCGAAACTGTTCCAGCAATTGCGACAGCGGCATGTGCCGGGAAACGCGTTCCAGAGGGCGGGTCAATTCGGCAAGGTTGAACGACTCGGGAATGTGGTCCAGCGCCGCCAGTTCCAGCAGCAGGTCCTTGATGTGCAGCAGGCCGACGAATTCCTGGCGCTCGCTGTCGTACACCGGGTAGCGGCTGAACTTGTGGCGACGGAACATCGCCAGGATTTCCTTGAGCGGTGCGTTGAACTCCAGGGTCACCAGGTCTTCGCGGGAGTTGGCCCAGTCGACCACTTCCAGCTCGCCCATTTCCACCGCCGAGGCCAATACGCGCATGCCTTGGTCGCTCGGGTCCTGGCCACGGCTGGAGTGCAGGATCAATTTCAGTTCTTCGCGGCTGTAATGGTGCTCGTGATGCGGGCCGGGTTCGCCTTGGCCGGCGATGCGCAGGATCTGGTTGGCGCTGGCATTGAGCAGGTAGATCGCCGGGTACATCGCCCAGTAGAACAGGTACAACGGCACGGCCGTCCACAACGACAGCAGCTCGGGTTTGCGGATGGCCCAGGATTTCGGGGCGAGTTCGCCGACCACAATGTGCAGGTACGAAATGATGAAGAACGCGGTGAAGAACGACACGCCTTTGATGATCTCGGCCGACTCGACGCCCACGGCGCTCAGCAACGGCTCGAGAATGTGCGCGAACGCCGGCTCGCCCACCCAGCCAAGGCCCAGCGAGGCCAGGGTAATACCCAACTGGCAGGCCGACAGGTAAGCATCGAGCTGACTGTGTACGGTACGCAGAATGTGACCGCGCCAGCCGTGTTGTTCGGCAATGGCCTCGACACGGGTCGAGCGCAATTTGACCATGGCAAATTCCGCCGCAACGAAAAAGCCGTTGAGCAAAACCAGGATCAGAGCAAAAAGAATCATGCCGAAGTCGGCGAAAATTGTAGCGAGGGTCAAGCCAGGGGAAGGGTCCATGATGGAGTTTTGCGGTTTCCGTGAATTCGAAAGGAAAGAAAATGTGTACCTGAATGGCAGGCACAAGTCAGCCAATGTAGCGGCTGACTGGGCGATTGCCTAGTGGCGCGTGCTGGCCGGTATCAGTCGGCGGTGCTGATGACCAGGGATTTGCTGACCTGGGCGGGAGCGAAATGGCAGGTAAAGGTGCTGCCATGGCCCGGCACGCTGCTGATTTCCATGCGCGCCCGATGGCGCAACAGCACGTGCTTGACGATCGCCAGGCCCAACCCGGTGCCACCGGTATTGGAGTTGCGACTGGAGTCGACGCGATAGAAGCGTTCGGTCAGTCGCGGCAGGTGTTTGCTGTCGATGCCGATCCCTGAATCCTGCACGCTCAAATGCGCGCCCTGTTCATCGCCCCACCAGCGAATGCGGATATTGCCTTCGGCCGGGGTGTACTTCACCGCGTTGAACACCAGATTGGAAAACGCGCTGCGCAATTCCGCTTCACTGCCCTTGAGCAGGATGGTCGGGTCGGCCTCCAGAGTGATGTGCTGGTTTTTCTGGCCGGACAGTTGCTGCGCATCGCCCTTGATCGATTGCAGCAAGCCGTCGATGGCCACGGGCTGGTTGTCCGATGGGTAATCGGTGGCTTCCAGTTTGGCCAGCAACAGCAAGTCGTTGAGCAGGGTCTGCATGCGCCCGCCTTGCTGCTGCATCTGCTGCAAGGCGCGGGTCCAGCGCGGGTTCACCTCTTCGGCATTATCGAGCAGGGTTTCCAGATAGCCACAGATCACCGTCAGCGGCGTACGCAGCTCGTGGGATACGTTGGCGATGAAGTCTTTGCGCATCTGTTCCAGCTGATGGATGCGCGTCACGTCGCGCACCAGCATCAAGTGCTCGTTGTTGCCGTAGCGGGTGATGTACAGCTGGATGCGCACGCGGTCATTGGTCGGCGAGGGGATTTCCAGCGGTTCGCTGTAGTTGTCCTGCTCGAAGTATTCCTTGAAGCGCGGATGGCGCACCAGGTTGGTCACCGGCTGGCCGCTGTCCTGCGGGGTCTTGAGGCCCAGCAGGGTTTCGGCGGCGCGGTTCCACCATTCCAGGTTGCCGTCGGTGTCGAGCATGATCACCGCGTCTTTCAGCGCGGCGGTGGATTCCTGGACGCGATCGATCACCGCTTGCAGACGCCCGCGTACCCGTTGGTCACGACGTTGCAGGTGGTAGATGCTGTCGAACACTTCGCCCCACAGGCCATAGCCATCGGGCGGCGCCTCATCGGGTTTGTGCAGGCGCAGCCATTCGTGCAGGCGCAGCAGTTGCTTGAGGGTCCAGGCCAGGTAGATGCCCAGGCCTGCGGCGAGGCTCCAGCCGTAGTAGCCGGTGATCAGGCCGATCACCAGGCAGGCGGTGACCAGCAGCAGCATGTGGCGAATCAGGGTGCCATGCCAGTTTTGGTTCACGTGACGCGCGTCCTTGTCAGAAAAGCAGCTTTTAGCTTGTCGCTTGAAGCTTGCAGCTCGTAGCTACCTTCATGCTTTGGTAGAAAAGCGGTATCCGGTGCCGCGCACGGTTTGTACCAGATTTTCGTAGGCATCGCCGAGGGCTTTGCGCAGGCGACGGATGTGCACGTCGACGGTGCGTTCCTCGACATAGACGTTGCCGCCCCAAACCTGATCCAGCAACTGGCCCCGGGTATAGGCGCGTTCCTGGTGGGTCATGAAAAATTGCAGCAGACGGTATTCGGTCGGGCCCATTTCCGCCGGTTTTCCATCGATGGTCACACGGTGGCCGATCGGGTCGAGCAGCAAGCCGCCGACTTCGATCGGCGCTTCGCCATCGGTAGGGCCGGCGCGGCGCAACACGGCTTTGAGTCGCGCGACGAGCTCACGGGGGGAAAACGGTTTGGTGATGTAATCGTCGGCGCCCACTTCCAGGCCCTGGATCTTGTTGTCCTCTTCGCCCTTGGCGGTGAGCATGATGA